>JBBDXZ010000027.1:0-1094 GCA_040902075.1 Gemmatimonadaceae bacterium | reverse complement strand
GGTGCTAGGTGCTAGGGAGCGAGACAGCGCCACCACCTAGCACCTAGCACCTAGCACCTAGCCCTTGGCACCTAGCACCTGCAGTTTTCAGTGAAACGTCTGTCCCCGCAGAACCGTAGGAACACAGAGGCATCCACCGGTCCCACGTATGGTTACGAATCAAGACATCGAGAGCTTTCTCGATCGGCTAGGCCAGGACGGCGCTTCCTATAAGGAAGTGGAGCCTGGGCTGTGGATCGTGAAGCCGGGCGGAGCGTTCGATCTGGACATCGTGGTGAATTACTCGCCGCCGGTCGTCGTGCTGCGCGTGAAGGTCATGGAGCTGCCAAAGGAGAAGAAGACCCTCGCCGAGCTCAGTCGCCGGCTCTTGGAGCTCAACGCGTCCGATATGGTGCACGGCTCCTACGGGATCGAACAGAATTCCATCGTCCTCACCGAAGCGCTGGAACTGGATCACCTGGACTTCGAGGAGTTCCTTGCGGCGTATGAGAGCATGACCCTGGCGCTCGCATCGCACCTGCGAGAGATCGGCTCCTTCCGCGGGGGGCAGTAATCATGGGACTTCTGGATAGGCTCTCGCAGCTGCTGCGATCGAACATCAACGATCTGATTTCCCGGGCGGAAGACCCGGAGAAGATGCTGAATCAGATCCTGGTGGACATGCGCGGACAGCTGGTCAAAGCCAAGCAGCAGGTCGCCGCCGCGATTGCGGACGAAAAGCGTCTCCGCGACCAGGCCGACGTCGAATACAAGTCGGCGCAGGAGTGGGAATCACGCGCCATGCTGGCGGTCAAAGAAGGGCGGGACGACCTCGCGAAACAGGCGCTTGTTCGCCAGAGCGAGCACGCGTCCCACGGCCAGCAGCTCGAACAGACCTGGGAGTCGCACCGCGCGGAGACCGAGAAGCTCAAAGGGTCGCTGCGCGAGCTCAACGACAAGATCGAAGAAGCGAAGCGCAAGAAGAACCTGCTCATCGCGCGCCAACGCCGTGCGCAGGCGCAGCAGCGGATCCACGAAACGATGTCCTCGATGTCGGAGAAGTCGGCGTTCGAGGCGTTCGCCCGGATGGAAGAGCGCATCGAGACCAACGAGCG
>JBBDXZ010000026.1:45469-47588 GCA_040902075.1 Gemmatimonadaceae bacterium | reverse complement strand
CCACGAAGTTCGTGGGGTTCGACGCGCCGAATGAATTCCTGGTCGGGTACGGGCTCGACCACGCCGAGAACTTTCGGCACATCCCGTATATAGCGAGTCTGCAGTAAATGCCAGCCCCAACTCCTCCGAAAAACAAGCGCGACATGAACTGGGGACGGTTCTCCAAGACATTCGCGTTCTGGATTCTGATCCTTCTCATCCCGGTGGCGCTCATTCAGCTCTCGGGCAACAAGGACAATCAGTCTCCGAAGATCAGCTATACGCAGTACCGGTCCGAGCTCGGCCGCGACAATGTGCGGATGGTGACCATCCAGGGCGGCAAGTACGTCCAGGGTGAGTTCCGCAATCGCGTAGCCGTCGGCGGGCGCGACGTGCGCAAGTTCACGACGCAATTCCCCGCGATGGATTCCGAGAAGGAGATCGAAGCGCTCGCCGCGCGCGGCGTGCTGATCGAAGCGCAGGATTCGCGTCCATCGATCACGGGCTGGATCATCAGCTTCCTCCCCTGGCTCCTGCTGATCGGGTTCTACCTCTTCCTGTTCCGGCAGATGCAGGCGGGAGGCGCGAAAGCGTTCTCCTTCGGGAAATCCAAGGCCAAGCTGCTGACCGGCGATACGCCCAAAGTGACGTTCGCCGACGTGGCGGGCGCCGACGAAGCCAAGCAGGAGCTGCAGGAGATCATCGAGTTTCTGCGCGATCCGCAGAAATACACGAAGCTCGGCGGTCGTCTTCCAAAGGGCTGCCTGCTCGTCGGGCCGCCAGGGACCGGCAAGACGCTGCTCGCCAAGGCCGTCGCGGGTGAAGCCGGTCGTCCGTTCTTCTCGATGTCCGGCTCCGACTTCGTCGAAATGTTCGTCGGCGTCGGCGCCAGCCGCGTCCGCGACCTGTTCGAGCAGGGAAAGGCTCATGCTCCTTGTATCATTTTCGTCGATGAGATCGACGCCGTCGGTCGCCATCGTGGCGCCGGATTGGGCGGCGGACATGACGAGCGCGAGCAGACGCTGAACCAACTGCTCGTCGAGATGGACGGCTTTGAATCGAACGACGGAGTGATCCTGATCGCGGCGACGAACCGTCCCGACGTGCTCGACCCCGCGCTGCTGCGTCCGGGTCGCTTCGACCGGCAGATCGTCGTGGATGCCCCCGATCTCAGGGGACGCGAGGGGATTCTGCGCGTGCACATGCGGAACAAGCCGCTGGCGGAGGACGTGAATATCACGACCCTCGCGCGGGGCACGCCCGGCATGGCCGGCGCGGACCTGGCGAATTTGGTGAACGAGGCGGCGCTGCTCGCGGTTCGCCGCGGCCACGACCGCATCTTCATGATCGACTTCGAGGACGCCAAGGACAAAGTCATGCTCGGCGCCGAGCGGAAGTCGCTCGTCATGAAGGAAGAGGAGCGGAGGCTGACCGCCTACCACGAGGGTGGTCACGCGATCTGCGGCATCAAGACGCCGGGAAACGATCCGTTGCATAAGGTCACGATCGTTCCGCGCGGACGCGCTCTCGGTATCGCCTTCGTGCTGCCGGAAGACGACCGCGTTTCCATGACGCGTCTGCAGCTCGAGGCGAACCTGGTCCGGTTCTACGGCGGCCGCGCGGCGGAAGAGTTGATCTTCGGACGCGAGCGCGTCACGACCGGCGCGGCCAGCGACATTCAGGTGGCGACGATCCTCGCGCGCCGCTATGTGACGCAGTGGGGACTGTCGGACGCGATCGGCCCGATCCTCGTCGGCGATAACGAGCAGGAGCTGTTCCTGGGCCGCGAGATCCAACATCGCCGGGAAGTCTCGGAGCAAACCGCGCAGCTCGTGGATGCGGAAGTGAAACGCATCATCCAGCGCGCGTACGAGCGCGCCAAGCAAACGCTTCAGGAGAACATCGACCTGCTGCATGCGGTGGCGCAGGCGCTGCTCGATCGCGAGACGCTGACGCGAGAGGATGTCGACCTGCTCTCGCGCGGCCAACAGCTGCCGCCGCGGTTGCCCCCGCAGCCTGCCGGCAAGCCCTTCGTCTCCACCGTAACGCCGGCGCTTGAGCCGAAGCGCAATCCGCCGCTGATGGGAGGGCCGGAGCCGAGTCCAGCATAGAACCGATAGGGAATCGGGGAGGGGGGGGG
>JBBDXZ010000026.1:22646-45459 GCA_040902075.1 Gemmatimonadaceae bacterium | reverse complement strand
CAAGTGCGGGAAAGGGAAAGGGAAAGGGAAGGGGAAGAGGACCTTCTCCTTCCCTTTCCCTTTTCCCGCTTTTGCAGTTGCCCCTTTCCCCGTTCCCTCTTCCCCATTCCCATTCAGTCGTGACACGCACCGCTTGGCACGTCAGGGACCGGGTTTTGGCGCTCGATCGCCCCCTCGTCATGGGCATCCTCAACGTCACCCCCGACAGCTTCTCGGACGGGGGGCGTTTTCTGTCGGCCGATGCCGCTATCCGTCGTGGCTTGCAGATGGTCGACGACGGAGCGGACATCGTCGACATCGGCGGCGAGTCAACCAGGCCACAGGGAGCAACTCCCGTCTCGGTCGAACAAGAGCTGCGCCGAGTGATTCCGGTCATCGAAGGAATCGTCTGCGAGCGCGCATCCGTCGTCATCTCGGTCGATACGGTGAAGAGCGACGTGGCGCGCGCCGCCGTCCAGGCGGGGGCCCGCATCGTGAACGACGTGTCAGGGCTGCGCCTCGATCCGAAGATCGCCGGCGTCTGTGCCGAACACGGCGCGGGACTGGTGCTCATGCACTCGCGGGGCGCCGTCAGCGACATGGGGACGTACGAGCACGCGCTGTACGACGATGTCGTGACCGAGGTGCTCTCGGAGTTGCGTGAACGGGTCGCGGTCGCGCGTAGCGCCGGGCTTCGGGACGAGCAGATCGCCGTGGACCCAGGGATCGGGTTCGCCAAGAAGAGCAACCACTCGCTTGCCGTTCTGGCGGCACTCCCGCGCCTGGCGGCGTGGGGACTGCCGGTGCTCGTGGGGGTCTCCAGGAAACGCTTCATCGGAGATCTCGTGCCGGCCGCGCGGGAACCAGCCTCCCGGCTCCACGGCACAGTGGGTGCGAATGTGGCGGCACTCGCGCTGGGCGCGCGTATCTTTCGCGTGCACGATGTGCGGGAGAACAGAGAGGCGTTGGATGTGGCGTGGGAGGTGATAGGTCGCAGGTGATAGGTGATAGGTGGACACACCAACCACTATCACTATCACGTGCCCTATCACCTACCACCTGGCACCTATCACCTATCACGCATGAACGGACTCGAAACTTTTCGACTGCTCCATCCAGGGTGGCGCGACGTGCTGGAGGTAGCGCTGGTGAGCTTCGTGCTCTACCGGGTGCTTCTCCTGTTCCATCGTACCCGTGCCGTGCGCATTCTCCTCGGTCTGGTCGTGCTCGTGCTGTCGTACGCCCTGGCCTACGTGCTGAAGCTGGGGATGATCACCTATCTCCTGGGACTCGTCTTCCAGTATGGCGCGATCGCGCTGCTCATCGTGTTCCACCCCGAGCTGCGCGCGGCGCTCGCGCACCTGGGGCGCACGCGTCGTTTCTTCCCCCAGCTTGGGAATGAAGCAGTCGCGGAAGTGGTGGCGAAGGCCGCCGAGCGCCTGAGTCGCGAAGGGGTGGGCGCGATCATCGCGGTCGAGCGGCAGGTGCGGATGGACGAATACGTGGCGACCGGCGTCGAGATGCAAGCGCGAGTGTCCGCCGACCTGCTGGTGACGATCTTCACGCCGCACGCACCATTGCACGACGGCGCGGTGCTCATTCGCGGCGACACCATCATCGGCGCCGGCTGCATTCTGCCGCTGTCGCAGGCGGCGATATTGGATCGCTCGCTCGGAACGCGGCATCGCGCCGCGCTCGGCCTCGCGGAGGAGACGGACGCGCTCGTGGTGGTGGTGTCGGAGGAGACCTCGGCCATTTCGCTCGCCGCGCATGCCCGGTTTTGGCGCGACCTCACGCCGGCACAGTTGAAGCAGAAGCTCGTCGGACCGCCCGAGCGCTCCGAGCCCGCGCCCGTCGGAGTCACCGCGTGAAGCGAGTCGACGCGGCGGCCGCGGCCGCCGGCGTCCTGCTCATCGTCTACACGCTCACTCTCGCCGCCGACGTCACGTTCTGGGACGCGGGCGAGTTCATCGCGGCCGCGCACTCACTCGGGATCCCACATCCGCCCGGGACCCCACTCTTCGTTCTGATGGCGAACGTGTGGGCGAAGGCGCTTTTCTTTCTGCCCTTCGCGCTCGCGACGAATCTCTTCTCGGCGGCAGTCACGGCGCTCGCGGCCGGAGTCACGGCGCGATTCGTTCAGCGCGCCACCGGCAACGGGTCCATGGCGTTCGCGTCCGCGGTGGCCGCCGGTGGGATGTCGTCGGTGTGGCTCAACGCGACCGAGACGGAGGTGTATGCCGCCTCATTGCTGCTGGGCGTGTTGATGATCTGGGCCGGCGAGCGGGCGGGACGCGAGCCGACTGGGCAGGACCGGCATCGGAAATGGCTCTATCTCACGGCGTATCTCATCGCGCTCGCGGTACCGCTGCATCTGAGCGCGCTGGTGGCCGCGCCCGTCGCGATCGCCCTCGCGGCGTACCCGCCGGATGGGATCCAGTGGCGTCGGGCGCTCCAGCTCGGGGGTGTGTTCATCTTCGCGATGGGTCTGGGACGCATGAGCCTCTGGATGACCGTCGCGGGCGCGATCATCGTGATCGTCACGCGCTGGCGTCCGGGTATTCCCGTACTAGCGGTCTCCGCGATCGCCGCGAGCGCGCTCGCCTTCCTGTACATTCGCGCGCAGTTTGACCCCGCCGTCAATCAGGGCGACTCCGGCACGGTCTCGGGATTCGTGGACATGGTGGCGCGCCGGCAATACGAGGTCTCTCCGATCTGGCCCCGCAAAGCGCCGGTGTGGGTTCAGATCGGGAATCTCGGTCAGTACGCCGACTGGCAGATCGCCCTGTCGCTCGGGCCGACGGTGCTCCCATCCTTTTTCCGATCGCTGTTCACGGTCCTTTTTCTCACGCTCGGCTATCAAGGGGCCGTCGCGCATTGGAGAGCGGACCGGCGCACGTTCATTGGCGTGGCGGGACTGCTTCTGTGCGGCGCGCTCGGCGTGCTGGTCTATCTGAACCTTCACGCCGGACCGTCCATCGGGTACGGAATTCTTCCGGCGAGCGCCGTCCGCGAAGCGAGAGAGCGGGATTACTTTTTCGTCTTCGCGTTCTGGGCATGGGGCATTTGGGCCGGCATCGGCGCGATCGCGGTCGCGTCGCGCCTGTCGCGGCTGTCGCGGCTGTCGCGGCTGTCGCGGCTGTCGCGGCCCGCGTGGACCGGTGTGTTGATCGCCTGCCTTCCTCTGGTGCTGAATTGGCGGGCGGTGACGCGCCGACCGGAGCCCGAGCGGTCGCTCCCCAGGACGCTCGCGGAGGCGCTGCTCGAGAGCACGCCACGCAACGGCGTGCTGTTCGTCATGGGCGACAACGACAGCTATCCACTCTGGTACGCTCAACGGATCCGACGAGTTCGGCCCGACGTGGCCATGGTCACCATTCCGCTGTTGCCCACGGATTGGTATCGCGCGCAGATCGCAAAGCGGTTCGGACTCCTCTCTCCGGAGGAAACACCGCGTTACGACGGCAAGTGGGAGACGGCGTCGCGCATCGCCGCCGCCGCACGAAAGTCGAGAAGGCCCGTAGCTGCCGCGATGACGATGATGCCGCCCGAGCGCGAGAAACTGGTGCCGGGCGCGAGCTGGACGGCGTCCGGATTGGTGTACGTCGAAGGCTCATCCTCCATCGACACCGTCGCGATGCGACGCACCGCGCGCTGGGTCGAGCAACGCCTTGGACGCGGGGCGCCGCGGCCGGCGATCGATCCGGTGCACAGCTACTTTCGGCGGATGCTCGACTGTCCGCGATCGATGGAAAACCCGGCGAAAAGCGCCGATTCCACTCGGCTTGATTCAGTCTGTAACTACCGGTAGCTTGCTGCCTTATGCCGTTTCTCGACCTGGCAGACCGGGTTCGGGAGGTACGGGAGCGGATCGCCGCAGCAGCACAGCGCGGCGGGCACGCTGGGGGGAGCGGAGGGAACCAAGCGGTCACGATCGTTGCGGTGACCAAGACTCATGGGCCGGATGCGCTTCAGGCCGCATGGGACGCGGGCCTTCAGGACGTGGGTGAGAACAAAGTCCAGGAGGCGTTGGAAAAGATGGATGCCCTCCAGCTGCCGTTCCGCTGGCACCTCATCGGCCACTTGCAGCGGAACAAAGTGAAGCACCTCACACGCTTTCATCTGCTCCACTCGCTCGATCGCGCATCGCTCGCTGACGCCGTCCACGCGTTCGGCGCCGCGCCGCAACGCGTCACCGACCTGCTCGTACAGGTGAATATTGCCGGTGAGGAAACGAAGGGTGGCTACGACCTCGACGCCCTGCCAGCCGAGGCGGCGAGACTCCGGGGTCTCGGAAATCTCCGCGTTCGCGGCGTGATGACGATGGCGCCGTTCGACGCGCCAGAGGGCGTCCTGCGACGCGTGTTCAGTGGTGCGCGAGCGGCCCGCGCGGTGCTGCGAGGGGCCGGCCACTCGGGTGCGACAGAGTTGTCGATGGGAATGTCCCAAGATTACGAGATCGCGGTGGAAGAAGGAGCGACTATCGTTCGCCTGGGCACGGTGCTCTTCGGAGCGAGGACGGCATGACCGACGAGAGCTTCCATCTCACGCCACTGGACGTTCGACGGTACGAATTTGGCCGCGTGTTGCGCGGCTACGACCCCGCGCGCGTGGATCAGTTTCGGGAGCAGGTGGCCGATGAGCTGGAACGATTGACGCGGCTGAATCAGGATCTCGAGCAGAAGGCGCGTGGCTTCCACGACCAGCTCAAATCATTTCGCGAACGCGACAAAGCCCTGAACGAGGCATTGGTCAGCGCGCAGCAACTGCGGTCAGAGATGAAGGAACAGGCCGAACGCGAGTCGCAACTCACGCTGCGCGAGGCGCAGGCCCAGGCGGAGCGTATCCTGTCCGAAGCGCAGTCGGACATCCGCCGCATCGAGGATGAGCTCGCGGCGCTCGAACGGTTCCGGCGCAACTATCTGACGCAGCTGCGCGCGTTCGTGGAACGTCAGCTGGCCGAGATCTCGGCCGCCGAAGCCGCGCCATCAATTCATCGCTCACGGAGCGAATGACAGCGAGACTGCAGGAGCGGGGAGCCGGCAGCAGGGAGCAGGGAGAACGCGCCGCCCCTTCGCCCGTGTCCTTGCACACCCTGGAGCGTGTCCAGGAGTGCGCGGAGTTCGTGCGCGCGCGGTGGCCGCACACACCTGATGTCGCGATCATCCTCGGCACGGGTCTGGGCAAGCTCGCCGAAGCGATCGAGAAGCCGACGGTCATCGCATATCCCGAGATTCCACACTTCCCGGTTTCGACGGTCGAGTCGCACGCCGGCCGGCTGCTCTGCGGAACGTTGGCGGGGAAGCGCGTGATCGCCATGCAGGGACGGTTTCACCGGTACGAGGGCTACACGCTGCAGCAGGTGACCTTTCCCGTGCGCGTGCTCCGCGCTCTCGGCGCCGAGACGCTCATCGTGTCGAACGCGTGCGGCGTCGTTCGCCCCGATTGGCGCCCCGGCGAGCTGATGGTGCTCGCGGACCACATCAATTTGTTGGGCGACAATCCGCTCGTCGGACCCAACGACGACCGCCTGGGCCCGCGCTTTCCGGACATGTCGGAGCCGTACGCCGAGTCGCTCCGCGCACTGGCGCGCCACGTCGCGCGGGAGCTGCAGATCGTGCTGCGCGAGGGCGTCTACGTCGCGGTGCCGGGGCCGAATCTCGAGACGCGCGCCGAGTATCGGATGGTGCGCGAACTGGGCGCCGACGTCGTGGGGATGTCAACCGTGCCCGAGGTGATCGTCGCGGTGCACGGCGGCATGCGCGTCCTAGGTATCTCGATCATTACCGACGAGGCAGTGCCTGAGACGCTCGAGCCGACGACGCTGGCGCAGATCGTGACGGCCGCGAACGCCGCGGAGCCAGCACTGACGTCGCTCGTGCGCGGCGTGATCGCCCGGCTCTAGATGACGATGACCAAACCGCAACCGCGATTCGCCGAGCTGGCGCCGGGTCGTCCGGCGGACGAGCTGGAGCGTGAGCTCATGACGCTTTGGCGGAACGAGCGATTGTTCGAGCGCACGCTGCGCGCCCACGAGGGCGCTCCAAGCTTCGTGTTCTTCGAAGGTCCGCCGACGGCGAACGGGCGCCCAGGGATTCACCACGTGTTCTCGCGCACGCTCAAGGATCTCTTCTGCCGGTACCGCGCCGCGAAGGGATTTCACGTCCTGCGAAAAGCGGGATGGGACACGCACGGCCTTCCGGTGGAGATCGAGGTCGAGAAGGCGCTTGGCATCAGCGGCAAGCAGCAGATCGAGGCACTCGGCGTCGCCGAATTCAATCGCCGCTGCCGCGAGAGCGTGTTCACGTACAAGGACGACTGGGAAAAGCTGAGCGAGCGCATCGGCTACTGGCTCGACTACGAGCATCCGTACATCACGTACAGCAACGAGTACATCGAGAGCGTGTGGTGGGCGCTGAAGACGCTGTTCGACAAAGGACTGCTCACGCGGGGCCACAAGATCCTGCCGTATTGTCCGCGCTGCGAAACGACGCTCTCCGACCATGAAGTCAAGCAGGGCTACGAGGACGTGGAGGACCCGAGCGTGTACGTCGCGCTGGATGTCGTCACCGAGGACGGCAAGAGCGTTGGACGTTCGACGTCGGAGGTTGGAGGTGAAACGTCGAGCGTCCAACATCGAACTTCCAACGTCAAACGCATTTTGGTTTGGACGACTACGCCCTGGACTCTCGTCAGCAACGTTGCCCTTGCCGTGCATCCCGATCTCGACTACGTCGAGGTGAAGCGACGCGGCAAGGACGAGCCGGCGTTGATTCTCGCCGAAGCACGCGTGCCAGTCGTCTTCGGCGCGGACTGGGAGAAGCGCTGGGACGTCGTGACGCGTCTCCGCGGCAGCGACATGCTCGGCTGGCGCTACCGGCGGCCCTTCGATTGGCTGCCGTATCCCGATGGCACCAACCACGAAATCATCGTCGCGGGCGATTTCGTCTCGGCCGAAGACGGCAGCGGCGTCGTGCACATGGCGCCGGCGTTTGGCGCCGACGATTACGCCGCGGGGAAGAAGTACGGTCTGGCGTTCCTGCAACCGGTGAACGGACGCGGAGAGTTCCCGGACGATCTGCCGGTCGTTGGTGGGATGTTCGTGAAGCACGCCGACCCGCTGCTCATCAAGGAGCTCGAGGAACAGGGCGTCCTCTGGAAGGCCGCCAAGATCACGCACTCCTACCCTCACTGCTGGCGTTGCCACACGCCGCTGCTGTACTACGCGCGTGGCTCATGGTTCGTGCGCACGACGGCCTACAAGGACGAGATGATCGCGCGGAATGCGCGCGTCGACTGGCATCCGCCCGAGATGGGCACCGGGCGCTTTGGCGAGTGGTTGGAGAACAACGTGGATTGGGCCATCTCCCGCGACCGGTATTGGGGGACGCCGCTGCCCGTGTGGGTGTGCGAGGCTGAGGCGTCGCATGCCGAAGCCATCGGCAGCTATGCCGAGCTCGCGCGCCGCTCGGGAAGCCAGCTCCCCGCGGATTTCGACCCGCACAAGCCGTTCATCGATGCGTACGCGTGGCGCTGCGCGCAACCGGGATGCGGCGGCACGATGAAACGCACTCCGGAAGTCATCGACGCCTGGTTCGACTCCGGGTCGATGTCGTTCGCGCAATGGCACTATCCCTTCGAGAACAAGGAGGTATTGCCGCGACAGTTTCCCGCGGATTTCATCGCCGAGGGGGTGGATCAGACCCGGGGTTGGTTCTATTCGCTGTTGGCCATTGCCGCGGGATTGGGTGAGGCGCTGCCGAATAACCAGGTGGTCGGTGTTAAGTCAGAGGTGCGAGGGAAGGGCACTCCTCACACCCATCACCCACCACCTAGCCCCTACAAAGCCGTCGTGGTCAACGACCTGGTGCTCGACGCCGACGGAAAGAAAATGTCGAAGCACCTCGGGAACACGGTGGACCCCTGGCGTGTGCTCAAGGATTAAGGCGCCGACGCCGTGCGGCTTTTACTGGTCGCCACGAGCGACGTTTCGGTTCCCCGGAAATTCGATGAGCGCACCATTCGGGAGCAGTCGGTGCGCTTTTTCCTCACGCTCAAGAACGTCTACACCGGCAGGTTTGCACAGTACGCCAACTTCGGATGGTCGCCGTCGCCGCTGGATCCGGAGCCACAGAATCGCCCGTTGCTCGACCGCTGGATGCTCTCGCGGCTGACCGCGGTGGAGAACGAGGTCGACGACTTCCTCGCGAAGTACGACGCCACGCTCGCGGCGCGCGCGCTCATGACGTTCGTGGATGACGAGGTCTCGAACTGGTACGTGCGTCGGAGCCGGGATCGGTTCTACGACGTCGACGGCGGCGACAGCCGCGCGGCGTTCGCCACGCTGCATGAAGTTCTCGTGGTCGTCTCGCGGCTCATGGCCCCGTTTGCGCCATACCTCCCGGATTGGATGCATCGCGAGCTCACCGGCGAGTCGGTGCACCTCGCGCCATTCACGCGCACGCAGCGTTTCGCGCGGGATCCCGCGCTCGAAGCGGCGATGGAGGCGGTCCGCCAGCTCGCCACCCTGGGACGCGCCGCGCGCGAGGAGGCGAGAATCAGGGTGCGTCAACCGCTCACGCGCGCCGTGTGCGTCGCGCCGGCGGTCGACCAGAACCTCCTGCAGGAGCTCCTCCCTCTGCTCGCGGCCGAGCTCAACGTGAAGCAGATCGAGTTCGCTCAGACCGGCGACGCGCTGGTGACGCTGCGCGCGAAGCCGAACTTCCGGGCGCTCGGCCGAAAGTTCGGCAAGAGAACGCCGCTCGCGGCGGCCGCGATCACGGCCTTCACCGCGGACGAGCTGCGCGCGTTCGAGGCGGGTGCGCCGCTCGCCGTCACGGTGGATGGCGAGACGCACGAGGTCACGGCCGAAGATCTCGACGTGCACAAGAGCGCCTCGGGCGACCTGCTGGTGCAAGAGGCCGCTGGCTTCGTCACCGCCATCGATCCGACCGTCACCGAGGAGCTCCGGCTCGAAGGACTGGCTCGGGAGCTGATCAGCCGGGTACAACGTATGCGAAAGGACGCCGGACTCGCCGTGAGTGACCGGATCCGTCTGGTGATCTCCGGTGACGCGGCGGTCGAGGCCGCGGTTTCCAAGCACAAGGAGTGGATCGCCGGCGAAGTGCTGGCTACCGAGCTCCGGCACAACTCGGGTATTTTACAGGATTCATTAGCCGCGCACGTCTTCGACCTCGATGGGGTCGAGGCCCGCGTGGCTCTCACACGGATGGAGTAGCATGGCGACGACCAAGAGTGAGAAGAAGCCGAAGCCAATGCCGAAGAAGCAGCTGCAGTATTTCGAGAAACGGCTGCTGGAGGAGAGGCGTCGGGTGCTGAAAGAGCTTGGGCATCACGACGAGCTGTTCAACAAGAGCGAGCAAGCGTCCGATGGCGACTTGAGCGCGTATTCGTTCCACATGGCGGATCAGGGGACCGACGCCATGGAGCGCGAGAAGGCGTTTCTTTTCGCGAGTCAGGAGGGACGGTTTCTCTGGCACATCGATCAGGCGCTCCGCCGGCTGTACAAGTCGCCGGAGACCTTCGGAAAGTGCCACAACTGCGGGAAGGACATCGCCTACGAGCGTCTGGATGCGCTTCCGCACGCGCGATACTGCATCGATTGCAAGCAGCGCGAGGAAGATGCAAAACGATAGTGGAAAGTCGGCAGTGGGGAGTGGGCCCACTTCCCACTCCCCACTCAAGGGCCGTCTTTTTTGGCCGATTCTCATCGCGATCGTCGCGAGCGACGTCATCACCAAGGCCGTGGCGGTCAAAATGCTGGGCATCCAGCGTGTGCCGCACGAGGTGTTCGGCGAGTACGTCCGCTTCACGCTCGTGTACAATCCCGGCGCGGCGTTCGGCCTTCACGTCGGCGAGCACTCGCGCTGGGTGTTCATGGCGCTCACCGTCGGCGCCCTGCTGATTCTTGGCCGTCTCTATGTTGCCGCGCCGTCCGGCGATCGCCCGCGCGTGATCTCGCTCGCGCTCGTGTGCGGTGGCGCCATCGGCAACCTCATCGACCGCATCCGCGATGCGCGCGGCGTGGTCGATTTCCTCGACGTCGGCGTCGGCGACGCGCGGTGGCCGACGTTCAACGTCGCGGACATGGCCGTGAGCCTTGGGGCGTTCCTGCTGGCCATCGTGCTCTGGGCTGAAGAGCGTCCGCCCGACGAAGAGAAGGTCGGCATCGTCACCAGCGACCTGCGTCACGAGTCGGGCGAGGCGACGTAAGGCCGGCCATGCCCGGCCCCGGTTTTCACCGCCGTCTCTTTTGGCTGACGGCTTTCGCGGTCGTGACGCTCGACGTGCTCACGAAGCAGCTCGCCGTGACGTATCTCTTTCCACCGCACGAGCCGCATCGCGTGATCGGCGAGGTCGTGCGTTTTACGCTGGCGTACAATCCGGGCGCCGCGTTCAGCATGTCGCTCGGTCCATACTCCCGCTACATCTTTGGCGCGTTCGCCTTCATCGCGCTCATTGTGCTCTGGAGTATGTATCGTGAGAGCGGGCCGGGGGATCGGCTCAAGGTGCTGGGACTTGCACTCGCGTGGGGGGGCGCGGCGGGCAACTTCATCGATCGGATCTTTTCGCCGTTGGGCGTGGTGGACTTCATCGATATCGGCGTCGGCAACCTCCGCTTCTGGACGTTCAACGTCGCCGACAGCGCCGTGACCGTGGGGGCGGTGCTACTGGGTTGGGTACTGCTTCAGGAAGACCGGCAACAGCGAAAGCGCGAAAAAGCAGGGGGTGCCGATGATTCCAGTGATTCCAGGATCGCCTGAAACGACGCGGATGCCTCGAGACGGAGAGGGGAAGAACGGCCGAATCGAACGCTTCGTGGCGGTTCGTGACGCACCCCGATTGGACGTCCTGCTCTCGCAGCGGCTCGACATCTCGCGGAATCACGCCGCCACCCTCATCGCGAATGGTCACGTTCGCGTCGGCGGGCGTCACGAAAAGGCGAGTTACCGCGCCGCCTCGGGAGAAGAGGTCGTCGTGACGATCCCCGCACCCGTGTCACGCGAGGTGATTGGCGAGCAGATCCCGCTCGTCGTGCGGTACGAAGATGAGGACGTCGTCGTGATCGACAAACCCGCGGGGATGGTGGTCCATCCGGCGCCTGGCAACTGGACCGGAACGCTCGTGAACGCGCTCAAAGGGCGTGGTGAACCGCTGTCGGACACCGGCGATCCGAACCGCGAAGGGATCGTGCACCGCCTGGACAAGGAGACATCGGGCCTGCTCCTCGTCGCGAAGACCGACCGGGCGCATCGCGTGCTGGGCGCCGCGATGGCGGAACGGCGCATTTCGAGGCGCTACGCCGCGCTCAGCTGGGGCCATCTGGAAGAGGATCGGATCACCGTGGACCGGCCCATCGCCCGCGACCCCCGGGACCGCAAGCGAATGGCGGTCGTCGCGACGGGGAAACCGGCCAAGACGGCATTCGTGCGCATCGCGCGCTTCGACGCCGGGGATCTCTTGCGCGCACATCTCTTCACCGGCCGGACGCATCAGATCCGCATCCATCTCTCGTCCATCGGGCATCCGGTCGTCGGGGACGATACGTATGGGGGCGGCGGCGGCCGCAAGCTGGTGGCGCTTCCGCCCAAACGGCATTTTCTGCACGCGGCGTGGCTGCGCTTCAAGCACCCGGTAACGGGCGAGGAGATTGATATTCGCTCTCCGCTTCCGAACGACTTGCGCACCGCGCTGATCAAGGTCGCCGAGGACGCCGTTCCCGCGGATGCGCCGGATCCGCTCGAGCTGTTGGGGTTCTATCGCATGAACTCGTAGTCTCGTCGGACGCCGGCGTTTTTCGCGACCTCTCGGCGTGCGAATCGTCCTACTCTAGGATTTGTGTGCGCGCCCTAAAGCTCGAACAGGACTAACCTTACGAGGCCGACTCGGTGAGTCACACAGTTCTGATTTGCGACGACACCCCATATATGCGAACACTGCTCGCCGCCATCCTGGAGCGGGGCGGTTTCGAGGTCATTGGTGAAGCGGAAACGGGTGCCCAGGCCCTGGAGAAGTACAAGGAGCTTCGGCCCGACGTGGTGACGATGGACATTGTGATGCGGGGCATGGGGGGCATCGACGCCGTGCGCGAGATCTGCAAGTTCGACCAGAAGGCGAAGATCCTGATGTGCAGCGCCATGGGACAGCAGGCTCTCGTCGCCGAGGCGATCGCGGCGGGGGCGAAGGATTTCGTCATCAAACCCTTCCAGCCGAGTCGGCTGCTGGAAGCCGTCAAGCACGTCCTGGCCTGATTGCGTACAGCGTGAGCGCTCCCGCGGAGATCCGAGAAGTGTCTGGCGATGCCGGGCCCGTTTCCGAGCGCGATCGCGAAGTCCTCCGCTCGTTCGCGCGGCGCATCGACGCCACCGACGCCGGCGCGCACAACAATCTCGGCGTCCTGTATTACAACAAGGGGCTGTACGAGGAAGCCGTCGGCGCTTTCATGCGGGCGCTCGAGCTGGATTCGCGCATGGAGGTCGCGCAGCGGAATCTCGAGATCGCCTATCTCACCAGCGGCGCCGCGGACCACCGCATCGCCCAACTCCGCGACCACCTGCGAGCCAACCCCAGCGACCGAGATGAGCGGTGGGAGCTGGGCCGTACCTCCGCGCTGCTGGGGCGGCACGCCGAAGCCATCGACGAGTTCACCGAGCTGCTGCAGTACCATCCGCACGACCTCAGCGCGCTGATCCAGCTCGGCATGTCGGAGAAGGAGATTGGCGACATCGAGGTCGCGCAGCGGTGGTTCGAGCAGGCGCTGAGCGTGGATCCCGACAGCTCGCTCGTGTACTTCTATCTCGGAGAGATCGCGTACAATCGCGGCCTGCTGCAAGAGGCGCTGGCCCGGTTGCAGCGCGCCATCGAGCTGAACGCCGAGAACCACGAGGCGTGGTATCTGTTGGGTTTCGTGCTCGGCGACGCGGGCTTGCACGACGACGCCCACGCCGCGACGCAGCGCGCCATCAAGCTCAATCCCACCCTCTCGCGCGCGCAGGCCAATCTCGCGCTGGCGCAGGCGGTGCCGCGCGCGGGCCGCTACGTCGAGAAGACGAAGCGCGAGTCGACGCGCATCGTGCAGCTCGAGGTGAAGGACGAGTCCCCGCTCACGCACTTCAACCTCGGTCTCGCCTTTCGGCAGAAGGCCTACTACCCGGAAGCGCTGGGAGAATACGAGCTGGCGTTGCATCGCGGGGAGGACCGCGACCTCGTCGAGCAAGCCATGGCCGAGATCCATCTGCTGACCCGCGATTCGGCGCGCGCGGTGGCGCTGTACGACGCGCTGGTCGAGCGACAGCCCGAGAGCCCCAAACTCTGGAACGAGCGCGGCGTGGGGCTGCACCAGCTCGGCCAGATCATCGAGGCGCAGGAGAGCTACAAGCGCGCGATCGCATGCGAGACGGGATACGCCCTCGCTCTGAATAATCTCGGCGTCGCCCTCTACCACGCGGGCGATCCCGAAACCGCATTCGATGCGTTCCGGCGCGCGCTGGACTCGCACCCGTCCTTCCTGAAGGCGCGCCTCAACCAGGCGCTGCTCCTCTACAAAGGCAAACGACTCCAGCTGTCGCTCGAAGCGTACCGCAAAGTGTTGGCGGTGGACGCCGAGCATCCGGTGGCGTGGAATGGGGTTGGGCTCGTCCTGGCGGAGCTCCGCAAATTCGACGACGCCAAGAATTCCTTCGCCCGGGCGATTCAAGCCCGGCCGAATTACGCCGAAGCGCACTACAACCTCAGCTTCACGCTGTCGAACCTCGGCGATTTCGAAGGCGCCCTTCGCGAGACGAAGATCGCGCTCGAGCTGGATCCGTACTATGTGGCGCAAAAGTTCGAGCTCGCGATCGACTTGCAATACGAGGACGGGGATCTCTCGATCCAGCCGAACCTCGGCGCGGAGAGCCGTGCCGACGAGGCGATCGATGACTTCCAGTTCGATCCTCGTGTGCTCGATACGCTCTTTACGGATCTGGCACCCACGCCGAAAGCGCCCATCCTGGCGACACTGCCCACGGAAGCCGACCCCTTCGCGATGGCGGCCGACTTTCTCTCGAAGGGATTCTTCGACCGCGCCCAGGCCGAGACGCGCCGCGCGCTGGCGCGCGGCGCCGACTCGACGCGGGGAACGACGCTCCTTGGAGACATCTTCGCGAGGCAGGGGCTCTGGGGCGAGGCGCTCGAGCGCTATCGCGAGGTGCGACGGGAGTCGCCCGACCACCCCCGCGCGATGACCGGAGAAGCGACCGCGCTGCTCCATCTCGGTCGGTCGATCGAAGCCCGGCTCGTGGCGGAATCCGTGCTGCACCGGATGCCGAACGACATCGAGATCCTGATGCTCGCCGCCTCGGCGCGAGGCGAAGCGGGGGATCCGGCGGCGGCACTCGCCGCGCTGGACACCGCGCGCAAAGTGGCTCCCATGCGCGCCGACGTCCACAAACACATCGGCGACATTGCCCGCAAGCTCGGGGACAGCGAAGGGGCAATCGTCGCGTACCGGAACGCGCTCTCGCTCGACGCGCACTACGCCGTGGTTCGCTTTCTTCTCGCGGCCGTGCTCATCGATCGACGGGAATGGCGCGATGCGGAACAGGAGCTCCTCGATGCGCTCGATGCCGTGCCGACCTACGCCGAAGCGACGCTCACCCTCGCCGCGTTGCGCCGGGAGCGGGGCCGGGCGGAGGAGGCCCTCCCGCTCCTGATCGACCTGTTGCAGCGCGATCCCTACCATTTCGACGCGCTGATCGCGCTCGGCGAGACGCTCTTGGATCTCGGCCGCAAGCACGACGCGGTGACGGCGTTCGCCCGCGTGCTGCGCTTCGACCCGCGGCATGTCGGCGCCCTGTACCACGAAGGCGCGCTCCTCGCCGAGCAGCACCGCTATCGCGAAGCGATCGAGCGGTGGCGCCAGGTGATCGACTTGGCTCCCGCGGGCGATTTCGCGCGCCGCGCGCGCCGCGACATCCGTACCGCTGGCGACTTGCAGCGGATCTTTGGCCAGCGAGTCGCGAGCTAAGCCATGCCTATTGAAGGCCCGCTTCGCGAGCTCGGACTCCCCGACGTCTTCCAGCTGCTGGACCTCAGCCGGAAGACGGGAATGCTGCGCGTCACGTCGCGGCTGCGGGACGACGAGGGCGTCGTGTACTTCGACGGAGGCCGCGTCGTGCAGGCGAACGTCCGCAGCCAGCCACGGGACCGCCCTGACGCGGACGCCATCAGCGAGCGCGAGCTCGAACGCAAGCTCCGCGCGCAGATCGAGGGCGCCGTCTACGACCTCATGGCCTGGCGCGAGGGCTTCTTCTCGTTCGAGGAGCGCGAGATTACCGACGTGCCCGCCGGCGAGCGCGTCAAGATCGCGACCGAGTCGCTGCTGATGGAAAGCGCCAGACGCATCGACGAGTGGTCGCGCATCGCCGACAGGATTCCACACCTGCAGGTGGTGCCGGTCCTGGCGGGCCTGCCCGAGGACCACGAGTCGCAGCTCGACCTGCTGCCGCATGAATGGGAGGTCCTGTCGCTGATCGACGGCCAGCGGGATCTGCGCGCTATCGCCACCACGCTCGGCCGCGGCGAGTTCGAGGCAGCAAAAGTCATTTACGGGCTCGTCACCACTGGGGTGGTGGAGATCCGCAAGATCCAGCGCGTCAGTGTCTCGGTGCCGGCTCCTGCGTCGATCCGCGTCGATCCGGAGATCAACGCGTCACTCGAGCGCGGTTTCGCCGCGGCGCGCGCCGCGGATCTGGCGGGCGCGCGCCAGCACTGGGAGCGATTCCTTGCGCTCGCGCCGCAGCATCCCGCGCATCCCGCCGCGGTGCGCGTGCGCACGGCGTTGGAGGCGCTTGGGCACTTCCTCGAGACAATCGGGGAGGCCGGCGATGCCTGACGAAGTCCGCCTCTGGAGCGACGAGCTCGCGCGCGATCCCGCGAGCCTCGTCTTTCTGCCGCTCGCCGAAACGCTGCGCCGGCGTGGGCAACTGGATCTCGCCCGGAAGGTGGCGATGCGCGGATTGGGGCGGTACCCGCACAATCCCGACGCACACGACCAGATGGCGCGCATCCATGCCGACGGCGGCGACCTGCAGTCGGCGTACGACGAGTGGGACATGGTGCTCCGGCTGGTCCCGGGTCACCTCGGCGCCATCAAGGGGATGGCCTTCATTCGCTTCCAGCAGGGCGAGTTCGAGGAAGCGGAGCGCCTCCTCATGCAAGCGCAGTCCGAGACCGCGGACTCCGACATCTCCGCCGCCATCACGATGGTCCGGCAGTCGGGCGCGATGACGCGAGTGTCGACGTCGGCGATGCCGCGCATGTCGCTCCCGATGCCCGCGATACCGTCCGATCCGCGTCTGCTCTTCGTCGACGTCCTGGCGAACGATCAGACGGCGATCCTGCTCGACAAGGACGGCTTGGTGCTTGCCGGAGCATATTATGCCGCCGACGGGCGCGACGTCGCGGAGGACGTCGGCGCGACCCTCTCCGGCGTTTCCGGCGAAGCGCTGCGGGCGACACGGCATTTAGATATGGGTGAATGGCGCTCGATCGTCTTCGAAACCGAAGCAGCAGTCGTGACGTTGGCGCCGGCTCCTGCCGCCGGATCGCTCGCGGCGGGAGGCCTGATCGTGCTCGCCGCCGCGCCGGCGACGCCGTTGGGATCTCTCAAGCGCCTCCTGGACCGGTGCATCGCGCGCGCAACGTCGTGGCTCTCAGGCGGCGCATGAGCTCGCCCTTCACGGCGGTCCTCGATGCCCTCACCCGCCAGCGCGGCGTTCGCGCGGGTCTCGTCGTGAGCGCGACGGATGGGATCACGATCGATTCCAACACGCATTTCGGCCACGACGTCAGCCGCGTCGCGGCGCTGGCCGCTTCGCTGTACCGGAAAGCGCGGAAATCCGCGATGGCGGCGGGGCTGGGCGCCACGGGCTTCATGCAGCTCGAAGCGGAGTCCGGACGGTTGTGCCTCCTCGGGGGCGACGAGCTGGTGCTGGTCGTGGTGGCGGCGCGCGAGTCCAACATCGGGCTGATTCGCGTCGAAATGCTTCGCGCGGCCGAGACCCTCGCGTGATCCGAGCCTCCGTCGAGCCGTGGATCGAGGAGCCGCTGCGGAAGTTCGTCGACGATGCTGACGTGGTCCTCGCGCTGCTCCTGCTTCCCAGCGGCCAGGTGTTGGCGCAGCACGGTTTCACGCGGGCCGTGGACATCATGTCCGCTTGCGCGCTGGCCGCCGCGATCCAGGCCTCCTCGTCGGAGCTTGGCCGGCAACTGGAGGGGAAACCATTCGCGGGGCTGCACCACGCCGGCAAGGTCCGACAAGTCTTTCTCGCCGAGACACAAACCCAGCGCGGTCCCTACATTTTGCTGACCGTATTCGACAATGAGAGCTCGTTGGGGCTGGTGCGACTCTACTTCGACGAATTCCGCGTGAACCTCGCGAAAGCCGCGCCCCCGCCCGTTGCCTCGCCTGGCGTCATGCTGAACGAGAATTTCGAGCGGGAGTTGAATCGGAATCTGGCTGTGTTGTTCGGTAGGGCTTGATGACTGCGGAAATCGGCGGGTGCCCGCGAAGCGGGCGGGGGATTTCCGATTTCCGATTTCCCATTTCCGCCGTTAGGGCATGTCACTAGTCAACTACCAAACCCGCGAGATCACGTGCAAGATCGTCTACTACGGCCCCGGGCGGTCGGGGAAGACGACGAACCTGCACTACATCTACGGTCAGGTCCCGGAGGAACGGAAAGGGAAGATGGTCTCGCTGGCGACGCAGACCGACCGGACGCTGTTCTTCGATTTTCTCCCGCTCGATCTCGGCACGATCTCAGGGTTCACCACCCGCTTTCAGCTCTACACGGTGCCGGGACAGGTCTATTATCAGGCGACGCGCAAGCTCGTGCTCCAGGGTGCGGACGGCGTGGTGTTCGTCGCGGACAGCCAGGCGAGGCAGCTGCAGGAGAACATCGAGAGCTTTCAGGACCTGCATCAGAATCTCTCGGAGCAGGACGTCGAGCCGCGATCGGTCCCGCTCGTCCTGCAGTACAACAAGCAGGATCTGCCGAAGGATCTGATTCTCACCAACAGCGAGCTGGCCGACGCCATTAACTTTCGTGGTGTGCCAGATTTTCCCGCCGACGCCCTGCACGGGCCAGGCGTTTTCGAAACGCTTCGCGGTATCTCCGAGCTCGTCCTCAAGCGCCTGAGCGCCGGCGCATCGCGGTAGAGAGGTACGGCCCGATTGCAAGTAGACGCGCGACACAAGTTCGAGAACTTCGTGACCGGCACGGCGAACCGCCTCGCCGTCGCGGCGGCGCGCGCCGTCGCCGAGCAGCCGGGTCTCACGTACAATCCGCTGTTCATCTATGGCGGCTCGGGGCTCGGCAAAACGCACCTGATCGGGGCGATCGGCAATCTCGTGCAACTGCGGGACGCGAACCTCAACGTCGAATACGTCACGCTGGACGACTTCGTGGAGCAATTGCACGCGGCGATCGCGTCGAACGAAGGGGACCGATTCAAACAGCGCTATGGCCGCGTGGACGTCTTGCTGCTCGACGACATGCAATTCCTGACGGGGCGGCGCGAGACCCAGACGGAGCTGCTGCGCCTCCTGAATGCGCTGCAGGGTACGGGACGCCAGGTCGTCATGACCAGCGATCGTCCCCCTTCGGAGATCCCGGACGTCGACGAGCGACTCATCACTCGACTGTCCGGGGGGTTGATCGTCGACGTCGGCCCGCCTGACTACGAGACGCGCGTCGCGATTCTGCGCGCGAAATGCGAGGAGCGCGGCGTCCGCTTTCAGGGCGGCGTCATCGAGGAGCTCTCGACGCTGGAGTTCGGCAACATTCGCGAGCTCCAGGGCGCCCTCAACCGCCTGATCGCCACGCAGACGCTCGGGGGCGACCAGATTCGCTCCAGCCAGGTGAAGGCCATGTTCGCGCAGCAGACGATGCAGCGGCCGGCCACGCGACTATCCACGCAACTGACCGCGCCGCGGGCGACGGGTGCGTTCCGGCCGACGCTCGATTTTCAAAGCTTCGTGAGCGACATCGCGACCGCCGTGGAGCGGAACGTCGATCCGTGGAAGATCAAGGTCGCGGAGGCGGTGGCGTATTGGAGTGGCGAAGGCTACCGCACCGCGGGATTGGAGCGGATGCTCGAGAACGACGATCCCAAGACGGACTATGAAGGATTGCTGCGCGAATACTTTGCCGCCATCGAGAGGTTGCGGGACCTCGAAGGACAAGCGACCGCGATCGACCCGAGTTTGGGCGCCGACGAAGTGTTTCGGGACCCCGAGCGCTTGGCCGACGCGGAAGAATTGACGACACGCGCGCTCGCCGGCGCGACGCCACCGCCGGGCCCCTCGGCGGCTTTTGCCCGTTCGGCGTTCGAGGTGGGGCCGAGCAATCAGCTCGCGGTCCGGGCGGCCGACGCGGTGATCGAGGAGCCCGGAAAACGGTACAATCCTCTCTTCATCTACGGATCGAGCGGCGTCGGCAAGACGCACATCGTGAATGCGATCGGCAACGAGATCATCAACGGCAGTGGCGGCGCGGCCGTGGTCGCGTGCGTCAGCGCGCAGCAGTTCATGGACGAGCTGATCGCGGCGCTCCAGGACGGCAGCGTGGATCGCTGGCGGACCCGGTATCGTGGTGCCGACGCCCTCGTGATCGACGACGTGCAGTTCGTCGCGGGGAAGGAGCGCACGCAGGAGGAGCTCTTTCACGTGTTCAACACGCTGTACGGCGAGGGAAAACAGCTCGTCTTCGCGAGCGATCGCCAGCCGCGACAGCTCGATGGACTCGAGGAGCGCTTGAAGTCGCGCTTCGAGGGTGGGCTCGTCGTCGAGATGCTCGCGCCCGATCGCGTGCTCCGGGAGAAGCTCTACGCGCACTATCTCAACGAGGTCGAGACGCCCGAGCGCGAAGCGCTGATCGAGTGGCTCGCGGACCGGCAGGTCACGAGCGTGCGGGAAGTGATCGGGATCGTCAATCGGCTCGTGGCCGCCGCGGACATCGCCGGCATGCCGCTGCTTCTCGCCATCGCGAAAACGGAGCTCGACCCCGGTGCCGCCGCACCCGGTGCGCCGGACGTCCGCGCGGCCGACGACTTCTTTCTGGACGACGAGAAGGTCGTGTGGCACCTGCCCGACCTCGGCGCCCGGCTCATCGAGGACCTGCGCTGATGGCCATCAAGGGCTCGCTTCGCGAAGCGTCGCTGCCCGACGTGCTGCAGCTCCTCGCGATGGGGAAGAAGACCGGCTGCCTGAGCGTCACCCACCGGAACAACTTCGGGTACATCTATTTCGCGAAGGGCAAGATCTCGTACGCGTCGATCGTGAATCGGCGTGACCGCATCGGCGACATGCTCGTGAAAGCCGCCGTGATCACGGCGGAGCAGCTGCAGAGCGCCATCGATGCGCAGGCCAAGCATCGCGACAAACGCATCGGAGACCTGCTCGTCGAGCTGGGACACATCACGCGCGAGCGTCTGCACGAACACGTTCGTGTCCAGATCGAAGAGGCGGTGTACCTCTTGTTTACCTGGAACGAGGGCACGTTCAACTTTGAAGCCGACGTCCATCCCGAGCGTCAGGATCTCCTGGTCTCGATCAGTCCGGAGTCGCTGCTCCTCGAGGGGGCGCGCCGGATCGACGAGTGGGGGCTGATCGAGAAGAAAATCCCGAGCTTCGACGCGGTGTTCGATGCCGACTGGCGCAAGCTCGCGGCGACCGATCTGTCCCTCACCGCGGAGCAGCAAGGCGTGCTGCAGCACATCGACGGCCGCCGCGACGTCACGCAGCTCATCGAAGCGTCGGGGCTCGTCGAGTTCGAAGTCGGCAAGGCGGTCTTCGGCTTGTTGACGGCTGGGCTCATCCATCGGATGGGTCGAAAGAGCCGCGTGAACCTCACCGCGATTCCCCCGGGGAAAGCGGACGAGCATCGCAATCTCGGCGTCGCCTACTACAAGACCGGCATGCACGAGGACGCGCTGCGGGAGTTCCAGCGCGTGTTGGAAGCGAACAAGGAGGACGCGACCGCGCGCTTCTACGTGGGTCTCATCCTGCTGCGCCAGGGCAAATGGAACGAAGCGATCGAGGCGTATCAGGACGCATCGGTGCGCCAGAGTGCCCGACCGGCCACGTTCCACAACCTCGCCATCGCCTTGGAGCGCGTCGGCCGGTACGCCGAGGCGCTGACCGCGCTGCAGGAAGCCAGCAAACGGGCCGGAGGAAAGGACCCGCGGATCCAGACGTCGCTTGGGGTCGTCTCGCTGATGATGGGCGATGTCTCGGCGTCGGATCGCACGCTGTCCACCGCCAAGCCGATCTGGAACGGGAAGCCCTCGCCCGCCTGGTACCACTTCGCGGCGCTGGCGGCATCACTGCTTGGCGATCACGGCCGTGCCCAGCAGCTGTTGGAGGAAGGCATCACGCAGCATCCGCACGTGGCGGCCTTGCACAACAATCTGGCTGCCTTGCTGGAGCGTCGCGGACAGTACGACGAAGCGTTGCACGCCGCCGAGCGCGGGCTCGCGGATGACCCCGCGATGGCGCAGCTCCACAAGAACATCGGGGATCTATACTATCGCGCGAACCGCTTCGACGAGGCGTTCAGTGCATTCGAGCGTGCGGTGAAGGCCAACCCGGATCTCGGGGACGACGTCTACCTGAAGCTCGGTACCATCCGGCTGCGCCGGCAAGAACGCGAAGAAGCCGCCCAATGCTGGGAGCGCGCGCTCGTGCTCGATCCGGACAACACGATCGCGCGGACGAACCTCGAGAACCTCAGGCAGGCGCGATGACGGCTGTCATTCCGAGGAGCGATAGCGACGAGGAATCTGCAGTTATCGTTTCAGACGTGCAGATCCCTCGCTGCGCTCGGGACGACCTCGTATTCTTCCCCGATGGCTGAACAGATCGTCGCGCGGGCGATATCCGCACATCGGACCATGCTGGAGTCGCTCGACGCGAAGCTCGAGGGACCGGACGCGCTCGCGCAAAAGGACGTCCTGAAGGAGGAGATCATCTCCTTCTTCAAAGCCATCGAGCAGGAGATCGTCGATCTCAACGCGCTCAAGGACGACGTCAAGAAGCTTGTCGACAAGTGGAAGGCGTTGCAGGCGGGAGCAACCCTCGCGCCGGAGTTCATCGCCGAGAAGCCCGTGGTCCACGCCGACCACATCGGTGCGTCCACGTTCATCGAGAAGGGATGGAGCCGTCTCTCCTTGGGAGACTATCCGGGCGCTGAACAGGCATTGCGGAGAGCGATCGAGCTCTCGCCGAACGATCCGCAGTCCGAGGCGCTCCTCGGTTGGGCGCTGATGCTCGAGGAGAAGTACGACGAGGCGCTCGGCTGGTTCCAAAAAGTGCTCGTGCGCGAGCCGCAGAACTCACTCGCACGCATCAATGTGGGGTACATCTGCCTCAAGAAGAAGATCTGGAACGAAGCGATCGAGCACTTATCGCGCGCCATCCGGCTCGACAACGACAAGAAAGCCACGCTGTACGCGCACTTCTATCTGGGGTTGGTCTATCTCGAGCGCGACATGTTCGAGGACGCGCAGACCTTCTTTCAGAAGACGATCATCCTCGGGCCCAATCTGATCGAAGCATACTACGAGTTGGGCCGCGCGTTCTGGTTCAACGGCCAAGAGGACGAGGCGAAACAGACGTGGCGCGACGGATACGCCGCGAACAAGTTCAACCCGTGGGGAAAGCGCTGCGCGGAAGCCGTGAAGATGGTCGAGGAAGGTGGGGAACCCTAGGAGCAGGGACCAGGGAGCAGGGAGCAGGAAGCAAACGTCGCGTTCTCGTTTTGATCTGCTC
>JBBDXZ010000026.1:0-22636 GCA_040902075.1 Gemmatimonadaceae bacterium | reverse complement strand
GTCGCCGCTCAGACGCCGGACGCCCCCGAGCGTCTCGACCGTGGCCGCTTCACGATTGTGTTCTTTCCTCACGATCGCCAGCTCGCGGGATCTCTCGCGGCGCGTGCGATCACCACCGACACGTTTCCGGGTCTACCGCGTCCGCAACAGCGGGTGATCGTCGCGGTCGCCCCGGACCAGCGCCGCTTTCGCGAGTGGGCGGGGGACGCGCCGGAGTGGGGAAGCGCCGTGGCGTTTCCGGCATCGCGCCGCATCGTGCTCCAGGGCAGCCGCGCCGGTTCCGATGCCGGCGATCCGCTGTCGGTGTTGCGGCACGAGCTCGCCCACCTGGCCCTCCACGAGTTCCTGGGCGATCTCCCGCCGCGGTGGTTCGACGAGGGGTATGCGAGCTACGCGGCACGCGAATGGGGTCGCGAGGAAATCCTCGCCACGAATCTCGCGCTCGCGCTGCGAGGGATGCCGTCGCTGGAGGAGCTCGAGCAGTCCTTTGGCCGTGGGGCGTCCGCGGCACAGTCTGCTTACGCGCTGGCCTATCGCGCCGTCGCCGAGCTTGCGCAATCAGACCGGCAACGCGGCCTGTCGTTGTTTCTCGCCCAATGGCGCGCGACGAAATCGTTCGAGCGCGCGCTGCGTCTGGCCTACGGCATGACGTCCGCCGACTTCGAGAAGCGGTGGAACGAGCGAACGCGCTCGCAGTACGGGTTATTGGCGCTCGCGAGCAATCTCACGGTGGCCGGGCTGCTGCTGCTCTTCGTGTTGGCGCCCTTGTATGTCGCGCGCCGGCGCAGAGACCGACGCCGCCTCGAGCGCATGCGGCAGCAGGATGCGGCCGCCGAGTCGGCGGCGCGCCAGTCCGGCCTCGACGAGCTGCTCGGCGGGCCTTAATCCAATCCTAACTTTCGACAGGTATTGGCGTTGACACGGTTTTCGGCCACGGGTATCCTCCTACCCTCAATGGCAGAAGCCGAAGCCACAATTCGCTCCCGTCCGCTTCTCTGGTGGGGAATCGCCCTGCTCGCGATCGCGGCGGGATATGCGGACCTCGCCCGTGGTGGCGAGACGATCGCACCGATGCTGCTCGTGGCGGGTTACTGCGTGCTGGTTCCCTTAGCCATTTTGCGATCGTAGACTCGTCCCGTGACGGGCAATGGAGTCGCCTCGGGCGAATAGCTCAGTTGGTTAGAGCGCCTGCCTTACACGCAGGAAGTCGGGGGTTCGAGTCCCTCTTCGCCCACTCGTTGCGTTGGTAGGTCGCGGGAACTCTCCGCCGAAGTCGAGGGTACATGTGCTTACAGTTTTGGAGGTTAGAAACCGTGACGGTGATGCAGCGACGTGCAGTGACTGCGGTCGCGCTGACGATGTTGTCGAGCGCGCCGGCCGCGCTGATGGCGCAGACGACGCGTGGCCCCACCGCGGACACGCCTCGGCTCCTCGTTGCCGTGTGCGCGAGTAACGATCGGTTGGCCGGCGTCCAGGCGGCGGACGCGATGCGCACTCGCATTCAGAACGCGGCCAACATTCGACAGCTCTTCGTCATTCCGAAAGCGGACATCACCAACTATCTCGAGTCCTCGGGATACAAGGCCGACTCCGCGCTCGGGGCGTCCGACCTGAAGGAACTGGCGAAGCTGCTGCGCGCGGACGAAGTGATTTCCTGCACCGTCACGCGCACCGCCGCGGGACTCAAGATCGAGCCCCGTCTGCTGCTCGCGCGCGACGTCTCGTGGGCGCAGCCGCTTTCGGTGGCCGAAGCCGCGAATCCGGCGGACGCGTCACGCGCGATCGAACGGTCGCTGAACGAAGCGCGCAAGCAGATGGTCGATCAAAAGACCTGCTGGAACCAGCTGGTCGGTGGCGCGCACGACAGGGCGATCGCCGCCGCCAATGCGGGCATCGCGAAGTACCCCAGCGCCACGATCGCGCGGCTCTGCCTCGCGAGCGTGTACCAGGCGATGAAGACGCCACCGGACTCGGTGTTGCGCGTCGTCGCAGAGATTCGCCGCATCGATCCGAAGAATTCGTTCGCGCTGCGCCTCGCGTACGGCGCGTATTCGGCAAAGGATGATCCCGAGAACGCCGTTCGCGCGCTCGTCGCGCTGATGGCACTCGAGCCGACGAACACGACGCTGCAGAACCAGGTGATCACCGAGCTGGGGAAGCTGGGCAAACCATCGATCGCACTTCCCATCGTCGACACGTTACTGGCGCAGAACCCGGGCGATCCGCAGCTGCTCCGGCAGAAGTGGCTGCTCACGCTGGCATCGGTAGCGGGCGCCGACACCGGCGCCGCACGCACCGCGCTGATCGAGTCCGCGCTCACGACGGGCCAGAGCATGACCCGCATGGACACGACGCTCGCCGACAGCGTGTACTTCTCCCGGCAGATCGCGGTGGCGACTGCGCTGACCAGTCAGCCCCGGAAGGCGGTAGAGATCGCGTCGCTCGCCGTGCAGAAGTATCCAAACAATCCCGAGTTCTGGGCGCTCAAGGCGCAGCTCGAGCGCAAGGCGGGACAGTTGCAGATGGCGCAACAGTCGCTCAACCGAGCGCTGGCGATCGCTCCCAAGTATCCGAACGCAACCTTGTTGCTCGCGACCATCTATCTCGATATGAATCAGCCGGACAGCGCCGTTGCGACTGCCCGCCGGGCGGTGGCCGCGGGAGAAGATTCGAAGATCTGGGGCGGCTTCCTCTTGGGGCCGACCCAGACGCTGGTGAAGCAGGCGCAAGCGACGGACAGCGTTTTCTATTGGGAACGCGCGCTGGCGCTCAGTCAGGAGGCCGACCGACTCGCCCCATCCGCGACGTCGAAGTTCTTCGTGGGCCTCTCGTCCTTCTATGTCGGCGCGGACGGGCTGCGCGTGCTCAATGCAGAGCAGAAGAAATCGAAACCGGACAAGGGCAGGGTTTGTAGCCTGGCGAGAAACACGCAGGACATGTTTCTGCTCACTCAGACGAACATGCCTGCGGGCGGCGCGATCAGCCCGGACGCGGCACGACAAGTCCTTGGCGCGGTGAGCCAGTATGGAGCGCCGCTGAACGACATCATCAAGCAGAACTGCAAGAGGTAGCTTGAATCTTCGGTGACGGCGGCCCGCCAAAAGCGGGCCGCTCGTCGTTTCAGGCCCCCGCCTTCACCTGTTCTCCCGGACGGTGCACGACGTGCACGAACAAGTCCTTGGGACGGGCGTGATAATCGAGTCGCGTCGCGCCTGAGATTTCGCCATCCACGTTCACGCTGATCGGCTTCACGCCCTCGATCGTCAGCTCCGCCAGACGCACATAGTGCACTCCTTCCTCGCCGACGTGCTCGCCGCGCCGCAGCCGCAGGACCGTGCGGGCGAATTCGCGCCGCGGCATCCGCTCGACGACGCAGAGGTCGAGCAGGCCATCCGTCGTGGACGCGTGCGGCGTCACCATCGTGCCGCCTCCGGTCGACAACCCGCTGCCGACCGCGAACATCAGGAAATCGCACTCGAGCACGTAGCCGCCGCCGCGAAACACCGCGTGATTCGGCTCGAAGTCGCCCAACTTGCGCAACCCCGAGATCGCGTACGCGAGCTGTCCCAGCGTCGCCTTGATCTGCGACGGCGTTTCCGCGGTGGCTTCGGCGCCGATCCCGCCGGTCGACACATTGAGAAAGCGCCGGCCGTTCAGCGAGGCCGTGTCGATGCGCACAGGCTTGCGCAGCAGGATAACATCCATGGCATGATCGGCGTCCGCGGGTATCCCCGCCTGTCGCGCGAAATCGTTCGCGGTGCCCAGCGGAACGACGCCAAGCGGTGTGTCATAGCCATCGAGTCCGTTGACCACCTCGTTGAGCGTGCCGTCTCCACCGACGGCCGCCACGACGTCCGCGCCGTCCGCCGCGGCGCGCCGGGCAAGCGCCACGGCGTCGCCTCGCTCGAACGTGACCTTCACCTCGACATGATGGCCGCGCTCCCGCACCCAGCTCACCATATGACGGAAATCCTGCCGGCCGGCCCGGCCGCCGTGGACGACGAGAACGAGGTGTTTGTGGGTGTGTTCGGGCATGTGATTGAGTCGCGATGACGCCGGCGTTCGATACCGCGTATCACGCGCCGGTGCTCGCTGGCGAGGTGGTCGAGCTGCTTCGCAACGCGAAAAGCGTGCTCGACGGCACGCTTGGCGGGGGTGGGCATTCGGAGGCATTGTTGGCGGCGGGAGTCGCGGAGGTGACCGGCGTCGATCGCGATCCTGAAGCGCTGGCCGCCGCGAGCGACCGGTTGGAACGATTCGAGCAGGCCGGCCGGTTTCGGGCCGTCCTGTCCAACTATGGCGAGGTGCTGGAGAACCCGGCGCTGCGCGATACAGCGTTCGACGGGATGCTGCTCGACCTCGGTGTCTCCTCCCGGCAGCTCGACGCCCTCGCGCGGGGATTCACTTTCCGTGAGGGCGCGCCGCTCGACATGCGCATGGGGGGGGGACGCGACGGCAGGACGGCGGCGGACATTCTCACTGCGTCCGATGAACGCGAGTTGGCGAGGATCTTCAGGGAATATGGCGACGAGCCGCGCGCGGCCCGCCTCGCGCGCGAGATCGTGCGCCGCCGGGCGACCGAGCCGTTCGTCACGAGCGACGAATTGGTGCGCGCGATTCGAGGCGCCATTGGGCCGCGCACCGGACCCGCCGATTTCGCGCGATTGTTCCAGGCCCTTCGGATCGCCGTGAACGATGAGCTGGAAGGGCTCGGCAGCGCGCTCCCCGAGCTGCGCGATCGTCTGGCGACCGGCGGCACGTTGGCGGTGATCACCTACCATTCGGGCGAGGATCGGCTGGTGAAACACGCCTTTCGTGAATGGAGCGCCGACTGCGTCTGCCCTCCGAAGCAGCCGGTATGTACGTGTCGCGGACGCGCGCTCGGTGAGACCCTGACGCGCCGCGCCGTCACGCCGACCGACGCCGAGATCGCGCGCAATCCACGGGCGCGGAGCGCTAAACTTCGCGCATGGCGTAAGGCCGGGGAGTAGGGAATTGGGAAAGGGGAAAAGGGGCGGAACGCGTCGGTTGGGACCGTGGTCACTGATCGTCCTCGGCCTCCTGAGTTTCTTCCTGGTAGCCACGGGCGTCATTGCACGGAGGACGTTCGGTATCAGCCAGGCGAAGGCGCTCCGCGCGCTGGAGACTCAGCGCGACGCCGCCGACGCGGCACGCGTGAAGCTGGAGGTCGAGATCCGCGATGCGTCCAGCCGCGCGCGCCTGGGCCCGATCGCCGAACGACGCCTTCACATGTACGTCCCCGCCGATAGCCAGGTCATCATTCTGCCGCGCGAGCCACGTCCGAAGTAATGAATCGCAATCGTCGCATCGGAATCGTCCACGCCGCGCTGGCGCTGCTCATGCTGGCGGTGGTGGGCAAGGCCGCGCACGTCCAGCTCGTGCAGGGGCGCGCCTGGTCGGAGCTTGCGGAGCGGCAGCACTTCACCGCGAAGGAAGTCCCGGCGCCCCGCGGGTTGATCCTCGACGCAAGCGGACAGACGCTCGCGACGTCGCGAGAGTTGGTGCGTCTCGAGGTGGCTCCCCGTGAGGCGCGCGAGCCGAAGACGCTGCGGAAAGCGCTCGTCGCAGCCGGCGTCGATCACGCCACGGCGCTGCGTGTGACCGACCGCCGTCGTGCATGGGCGGCGCTCCCCGGGCGCTACGTCGCCGAGGACGTCGCGCCGGTCACCGTGATGCGTGGTGTCTACACCACGCCCGTCAGCGATCGCACGTACTCCAGTTCGGCGGGGCTGCGGTCGCTGCTCGGCGGCGTCGACTTGAATGGCAACGGCGTCGATGGTCTCGAGCTCAGTCTCGATTCGGTGTTGCGCGGTACGAATGGCGCTGCGCACCTCGTGCGCGACGTGCGCGGGCGCAGTTTCGCGTCTCCGACGCAGCCGGGGCAGGCGGCTCGAAAAGGTCACACGGTGACGCTCACCATCAACGGCGAGTTGCAGGAGATTGCGGAGCGCACGCTGAGCGAAGCCGTCGCGAGAATGGATGCCGATGGCGGTGACATTGTGATCCTCGATCCTCGTGGAGGGGAGGTGCTGGCCATGGCCGGCCAGCGGCGCAGCGGCGCGGCACTTTCCGTCACGGCGGTGACCGAGCCGTTCGAACCGGGTTCCACGCTCAAGCCGCTCATCGCCGCCGGACTGCTGGCGCGCGGGAAGGCGCGGACCACGGACCTGGTGCCGACGCGCGGCGGTGCGTACGAGCTGCACGGCCGCATCGTCAACGACGAGCCGCATCCGGGCCCCAAGCCCTCTCAGCTCTCGCTGGCGGACGTCATTCGGTTCTCCAGCAATGTGGGGATCGTGCAGTTTGCCGAGCGCTTCGAGCCGCGCGAACAGTTCGAGACCCTGCGCGATTTCGGCTTGGGGACACCGACGGGGCTGCCGTATTCGTCCGAAGCAGCGGGCACGCTGCGCCCTCCGCGTGTGTGGTCGAAGCAGTCCAGCGCGTCGCTGTCCATGGGATATGAAGTCGCGGTCACGCCGTTGCAGCTCGCGCTTGCGTACGCCGCGATCGCGAACGGAGGCGAATTGCTGGAGCCGGTGCTCGTCAAGGAGATTCGGACGCCCGATGGCGAACTGCGCTTTCGAAATCAGCGACGTGTGGTGAGGCGCGTCATCCCCGAGCAGGTGGCCCGATCGGTTCGCCAGCTGCTGGCCGGCGTGGTGGAGCAGGGCACCGCGGTGGACGCCGATCTGGCCACGTATGCCTTGGGTGGAAAAACAGGAACGCCGCGGCGGACGGTGGATGGTCGCTACGCGCCCCTGCAGTACAATCCGAACTTCGTGGGACTCTTCCCGGCCGACGCGCCGCAGCTCGTCGTCGTCGTGAAGCTGAGCAGTCCCAAGGGCAACTTCTACGGCGGCCGGACGGCGGCTCCGATGACGAAGACGATCCTGCAAGCGGCGCTCGCCGCGCGAGACGCCGCGCTGGATCGGTCGGCGCTCACGGCTCGGCTTTCAGCGAGACTGATGCAATCGGGGGTGGGGCGTACCCCGGTCGCGACCGCCCGTCGCGCCTCTCGGCCGTCCGCGGTCGCGGGCGCGGACTCGACCCGCTCGGTCGTCCTGGACCTGCCGCCAAAACCGGACCGCAAAAGCGCAGCGCTTGCGCCACGGCGGGTACCCAACGTTCATGGAATGAGTCTGCGCGACGCGGTCCGATCCCTGCATTCCGCCGGGTTCCGAGTCCAGCTCACACGAAGCGCCGCCTCCACGAGCGTTACAGAGCCGGTACCTGGGTCGCTGATTTCCTCCGGTTCGCTGGTGCGCCTCCGCTACAGTCGCTGAATGCAAATTCCCACGCATCGTATCACCGCGGCCCTCACCGCCGCGGAATTGCTCGTTGAAGTTCGCGGGACGCTTCCGGAACAGGTCACGTCGGCCGAGGACGACAGCCGGCGCGTCACGGCTGGCGGATTGTTCATCGCGGTGAAGGGCCGGGAACGCGACGGACACGATTATCTCGATCGTGCCCGGGACGCGGGGGCCGCGATGGCGGTCGTTGAAGACGGGCGCCGCACGTCATTGCCTGCGATCGTCGTGCGCAATGGGCGCGCGGCGGTCGCCATCGTTGCCGCGGCGGCGTTCGATTGGCCCGTCCGGCAACTTCGGCTCATCGGCATCACGGGCACCAACGGCAAGACGACCACGGCGCACATCCTTCGGCATCTGCTCGAGACACCGAAGGCAAAAGCGGCGTCGATCGGCACGGTCGGCGTGCTGGTTGGGAGCGAAGGACTCGTGCTCGGGGACCCGGGGTTGACCACGCCAGGACCCATCGAGCTGCAGCGTTCCCTGCGCGCGCTGGTGGACGCGGGAGTCGGCCATGTCGCGATGGAAGTGTCGTCGCACGCGCTACATCAGCGTCGCGTCGACGGCCTGGATTTCGAGGCGGCCGTGTTCACCAACCTGTCGCGCGACCACCTGGATTATCACAAATCCATGGACGAGTATCGCGAGGCCAAGGGGCGTCTGTGCTTGCACCTCGCGCCGCATGGCACGGTTGTGGTCAACGTGGATGATCCGGCGTGGCGGGCACTGCGGACCGACCGCCGCAAAGTGGGTTTCAGCACGCGGTCGACCGCCGAGGTCCACGCGCAGGACATCACATACTCCCAAAACGGATCGACGTGGACGCTCGTGACCGGCGCCGAACGTCATCAGGTGCGTCTTCCCTTGATTGGAGACTTCAACGTCTCGAACGCGCTCGCCGCCGCGGCAGCGGCATACGCCGTCGGCGTCCCGAGCGAGACGATCGCGGCCCGCCTCTCGAACCTGCCACAGGTTCCAGGTCGCCTCGAAGTGGTGCACGAACGGCCGACGGTGCTGCGCGACTATGCGCACACCCCGGATGCGCTCGCGCGCGCGCTCCAGGCGGTCCGACCGTTCACGCGAGGGCGTCTCATCGTGCTGTTCGGCGCCGGCGGCGATCGAGACCGCGGGAAACGACCCCAGATGGGGGCCATCGCCGAACGCTTGGCGGATCACGCGATCATAACCAGCGACAATCCTCGAACGGAGAATCCGGAGGCCATCCTGGATGAGATCGAGGCGGGCATGACCGGCACGAATCACGAGCGGATCGAGGACCGGCGCGAAGCGATCGCGCGCGCGCTCGCTCTCGCCGATGCCGACGACGTCGTGCTCCTCGCTGGCAAGGGGCACGAGACGTATCAGATTCGGGGTACCGAAAAGCTGCCGTTCGACGAACAGGTCATCGTTTCGGAGCTGACGAAATCGCGAGCATGAGCATCGAAGCCAAAGGCCCCAGTCTGCCAACGGCACCACCGGGCGCGTCTCCGTTTTGGACGCTCGATCGCGTGGCGGACGCGCTGCAACCGCACGGAAAGACGAACCTGCCGCGCGGTCCGCACGTGTTCGGACGGGTGTGGACGGACACGCGCTCGCTCCAACCGGGCGATCTCTTCGTGGCGCTCGCGGGGGAGCGGTTCGACGCACACGACTATTTAGGCGAGGCGGTGAAGGCGGGAGCGTCGGCGCTGGTGGTGTCGCGCGCGGACGCCGCGTCAGGACGGGGGGTTCCCTCCTTTGTCGTCCACGACACCCGAGCGGCGCTCGGCGCGCTGGGCCGCTACCGCCGCCGCGCATGGAACGGTCCGGTGGTGGGCGTCGTGGGGACCAACGGCAAGACGAGCACGAAGGAGCTCATTCGCGCGGCGCTCGACAGCCGCCTCGAGGTCCACGCGACGCACCTGAACCTGAATAATCTCGTGGGCGTGCCCCAAACGCTGCTCGCGATCCCCGATCACGCGGACGTCGCGGTGATCGAAATGGGGACGAACCAGCCGGGCGAGATTGCCGCCCTGCGCGCGATCGCGGAGCCGAACATCGTCGTCGTCACGTCGATCGGCGAGGAGCACCTGGAGGGACTTGGCGACCTGCAGGGTGTGATGCGCGAGGAGATGGCGGGGTGCGATGGCGTCGCGGTGGCCATCGTGCCGTCGTCGCAGAAAGACGTCGTGGCCGAAGCCCATCGCCGCGCCACGCGAGTCGTCGCGGCCGGACTGGACGGAGGCGATCTTCCGATCGCGAAGTGGAGCCTCGACGCCGAAGGACGCGGCCTGATGTCGATCAACGGAGTGGACCTCTCGGTTCCGCTTCGCGGGGTGCACAATCTGCGCAATGCGACGCTGGCGCTGGCGGTGGCGCGCGAGCTTGGCATCACCACCGAGGACGCGGCGCGTGGGATCGCGAACATGCCGTCGCCGCCGATGCGCAGCAACGTCGAGCGGATCGGGGGCGTACTGCTGATCAACGACGCGTACAACTCGAATCCAGGATCGGCTCGCGCCGCACTCGAGTTGCTTGCCCACGCGGGCGACACAGACAGTAGAGCGCCCAAACGCCAGCGCGTCGCGGTGCTCGGTTCGATGCTCGAGCTCGGTCCCGCGACGCCGCAGCTGCACGACGACATCGCGCGCACGGCACTCGCCGCGAACGTGGACCTCGTCGCGGGCGTCGGCGAGTTCGCGGCGGCGCTCCAGCGGGTTGGCGCGCCGGCCACCCAGGTCGTCACGGCCAAGGACGCCGAGAGTATCTGGCCCGCGCTCGAATCGCGTCTCGAGCCGAACGCGATTATCCTGCTCAAAGGCTCGCGCGGAGTCCGGCTCGAGCGTTTGGTTCCTCTCATCACGAGTTGGGCCAAAGCCGCCTCATAAGCACACCGTGCTCTATCACTTATTTCTTCCGCTCATTCCGGACTTCACGTTCCTGAATGTCTTCACGTACATCACGTTCCGCGCGGCCGGGGCGGCGGTCACGGGACTGCTGCTTTCGTTCATCCTCGGCCCGATCATCCTGAGGGCGCTTCGGAAGGCGGCGGTCCACCAGGTAGTGCGCGAAGGCACGCCGGATTCCCACAAGGCCAAGGGGACCACGCCCACCATGGGCGGTCTGATCTTTCTCACGTCGGCGATCATCTCGGTGCTGCTCTGGGCGCGACTGACCAGCCACTACACCGTGCTCGCGCTCATCGTCACGGCGTGGATGGGTGCCATTGGGCTTCTGGACGACATCCTCAAGCTTCGACAGAAACGGGCGGGCCAGAAAAACAAAGGACTGATCGAGCGCTACAAGTTGGCGGGGCAGGTCATCATCGGCGTCTTTCTCGGCGTGTGGCTCTGGCAGAACCCGCTCTCACCGAGCCTTCCCGGTCCCTCCACGACGCTGCCGTTCTACAAGTACGTGCTCGTCGTGCCGATCGCGGCGTCGTTCGCGTGGCTCTACGTGTTGTGGACGACGTTCGTCCTCGTGGGCGTCTGCAACGCGGTGAACTTGACGGACGGCGTGGATGGCCTGGCGGCCGGGTTGAGCGCCATCGCGTTCGCGACGCTTGCGGCGTTCGCGTACGTCATGGGGCGCTCCGACACGAGCCGCTACCTGCAGATTTTCTTCCTGCCCAACGCGGGCGAAATGACGGTGTTCTGCGCCGCGATCGTCGGCGCGCTGGTCGGTTTTCTCTGGTTCAACGCGTATCCCGCGCAGGTCTTCATGGGCGACACCGGATCGCTCGCGCTCGGCGGAGGGCTGGGCGCCGTCGCGATCCTGCTCAAGTCCGAGTTCCTGCTGGTGTTCGTCGGGTTCGTCTTCATGGCGGAAATCCTGTCGGTCGTAGCTCAAACCGTCGTCTTCAAGTACCGAAAGCGCCGACACGGCCTCGAATACGCGCAGAAGAACCGGCTGCTCCTGCGCGCGCCGTTGCATCATCACTTCGAGCTGAAAGGGTGGCACGAGGCCCAGGTCACCGTGCGTTTCTGGATCATCGCGATTTTGTTTGCCGTGATCGCTCTGAGCACGCTCAAGCTGCGCTGAGATGGTGAAAGGGCGCATTTCCGAACCCGCGTTACGGCCGGACTGGTCGCGGCACGAGATCGCGGTGATCGGTCTGGCGAGAAGCGGACGCTCCGTCGCGACCCTTCTCGCGCGCAGCGGGAACACGGTCTACGCGTCGGACGCGGGGCGCTCGCCGGCGCTCGAGAGGACGGCCGAGGCGCTCGAGCGAGAGGATGTGGCGGTGGATATCGGCACGCACGACACGGCCCGGATCGCGCGCTCCTCACTCGTCGTGGTGAGCCCCGGCGTTCCCCCCGATGCGCCAAGCATCGTCGCCGCGCAGGAGAAGGGAATCGACGTCGTCAGCGAGGTCGAGATCGCCCTGCGATTCCTCCCGAACGTGAACTACATCGCGATCACGGGGACCAACGGAAAGACGACGACCACCGCGCTTGTTGCGCACCTGCTGCAGGCGCTGGGGCTGCGCGCCGTCGCAGCGGGCAACATCGGGACGCCGTTGTCCGAGATCGCGGTGCAGCCGGCCACTCCACAGTGGGTCGCGCTCGAAGTGTCATCCTATCAGCTGCACTTCACGCCGAGCATTCGTCCGCAGGTCGGCGTGTTCACCAATGTCTCGCCCAATCACCTCGACCGGTACGGGAGCGTCGAGGAATACTACGCGGACAAGAAGCTGCTCTTTCGGAATGCCGAGCCCAGCTCGCAGTGGGTGACGAACGCCGACGATCCGGTCGTCCAGGAGCTCGCGCAAGATGCGGCGGGCGTGCAGACGCGGTTTTCCACGACGCGGAAGGCGGACGCGTACTTCGAGCGCTCCGCCGATCAGCTGGTGGTGTTGGGCTGTTCGCTCGTGAAACGGTCGGAGCTCAAGCTCATCGGCGATCACAACGTCGCGAACGCGCTCGCCGCGTCGCTGGCGGTGATGCTTGCCGAGCCGGCGCACCGATCCACCGACTCTTGCGGACTGCTTGGCGACGGCCTCCGGTCCTTCCGGTCGCTCGAGCATCGCATCGAGATCGTCGGCGAGATCGGGGGAGTGCTCTGGATCAACGACTCCAAGTCGACCAACGTGACGTCCACCGCGGTCGCGCTGCGCGGCATGACGCGTCCGACCGTGCTGCTCCTGGGTGGCAGGCACAAAGGGGAGCCGTACACCGCGCTGGCTCCCGAACTGAAACGCGCGGTCAAGCTGGTGGTCGCCTATGGCGACGCCGCGTCCCAGATCGCGCGTGACCTCGAAGGCATCGTACCCGTCGAGCAAGGCGGCACCAACTTCACCGAGGTCATCGAGCGCGCTCGCCGGGCAACCGCGCCGGGTGACGCGGTTCTCCTTTCGCCGGCGTGTTCCAGCTTCGACATGTTCGAGAACTACGAGCAACGCGGGACGGAATTCAAACGACTCGTCACCAAAGCATGACGGCGGCCGCTATTTCATCGCGGGACGTTGCGCGCGCCGATGTCCGCGAACGTTGGCGCATGAGCCCCGAGGCGCGTGCACTCGTCCTCACCGCGGGCGGGATCCTCGTGTTCGGACTCGCGGTCCTGTACAGCGCCAGCGCCATCCAGGCGGTCACCGAGGGACGCACCGGCGCGTATTATCTGCTGCGCCAGCTCTTCGGCGTCGCGGTGGGGACGATCGCCTTCATGATCGCCGCCAAGATGGACGCGGAGCGCTGGCGTGAATGGGCCTGGCCCCTCATGTGGTTCACCCTCGCGGCCATGCTGCTCGTTCTCATCCTGCCGCACACTATCGCTCCGCGCATCAATGGGTCGAAGCGCTTCCTTTTTGGAACGTCGCTCCAGCCGTCGGAGATCGGCAAGTTCGCGGTCGTGGTCTGGACCGCGATGCTCGTGGTAAAAAAGGGCGACCGGTTACGCCGGTTCTCCCGCGGGTTGATGCCATTTCTCGTCGTGCTCCTGGGGCTCTGCCTTCTCGCGGCGGCGGAGCCTGATCTGTCGGTGGCGATGTTGTACACGGTCCTCATGGCCATCGTGCTGTTCGCCGGCGGCGTGCGCCTCGGTCACTTCGTGTTGCTGGGCGCGCTGGCGATTCCCTGGCTCTGGGTGGAGATCGAGCGCGTGCAGTACGCGCTCCTGCGTCTCACGTCATTTCTCGACCCGGGACAGGCGCCGCAGGTGGGCTACCAGCTACACCAATCACTCCTCGCGGTCGGATCGGGCGGCTGGTTCGGCGCGGGGTTCGGCGAGGGCCGCCAGCAATACGGCTTCCTGCCGTATCCGTACAGCGATTTCATCGCGAGCAACGTGGGCGAGGAGTGGGGGTTCGTCGCCGGGCTCCTGCCGTTGACGCTCGCTTTTGCGGCGTACGCCATGTTTGGATTTCGGATCGCGCGCGCCGCGCGTTCGCCATTCCTGCAGCTCGTGGCGGTCGGGCTCACGTTCACGACGGTGCTCACGGCGTACGTCCACATCGGTGTCGTCGTGGGATTGCTGCCGACGACGGGCCTGACGCTGCCGTTCGTGTCCTACGGCCGCTCCAATCTCGTGCTCACGATGTTCCTCACCGGCGTTCTCGTGAACATCGGCAGCCTGCGTGAGCGGGTGATCGGAACGTCCGCCACCAATCCGTTCGCGGCGTCACCTCCCAGATGAGGATCGTGTTCGCGGGGGGCGGGACCGGGGGGCACCTCTATCCCGGGCTCGCGATTGCTCGCGCCGTCCAGCGACTACGTCCGGATATCCAGCCGTTCTTCATCGGCGCTCGGCGCGGCGTCGAGCGTGACGTGCTCCCCGGAACCGGGTACCCTCACGTGCTGTTGGATCTTCACCCCCTGTATCGGTCGCGGGTGTGGAACAACTGGCGCACGGTCGCCGGCATGGTCACCGCCTGGCGCGGCCTCGGCCGCGTCTTTCGTGAGGAGCGCCCGACACTGGCTGTCGGCACCGGAGGCTATGCCGCCGTAACGACGCTGGCGTACGCCGTTGCGCACGGGATCCCGATCGTCGAGCAGACCGGTGACAGTCTGCCGAGCCTGACGGCGCGTCTCTTCAGTCGATGGTCGAAGGAGATCTATCTGTCGTTCCCCGAGTCCGCGAAGCATCTGCGGGTTCGCTCGCCGGAGGCGCTGGTCGATACCGGCGCCCCGATCGAGCCGCCACCCGAGCCGCGCCCACCTCGCGACGCCACGCTTCGTGCGTGGAGATTCCCGGCGGACGCGAAGGTCGTGCTGGTCTACGGCGGGAGTCAGGGCTCCCTGGCGATCAACAACGCCGTACGCGACTGGATTCGCGACGGCTTGCCGCGCGGTGTGCATCTGATCTGGGGGGCGGGAAAGAAGACCTATGACGAGTTCGCGAACCTCGAGAGCGAGCGCGTTCGGGTGCGACCGTACCTGTCGCCGATCGCCGATGCCTATGCCGCGACGGACCTCGCCATCGCGCGCGCCGGGACGATGACGCTCGCCGAGCTGTTCGCGTGGCAGATCCCGGCGGTGCTCATACCACTGCCGACGGCGGCCGCCGATCACCAGACACTGAACGCGCGGACGCTCGAGCAGGCTGGCGCGGCGGTTTATCTGCCGCAATCGGAATTGAGCGGCGCGCGATTGGGCGGCACGGTGTCCAACCTTCTCGAGAGCCCCGCGCGGCTGGAGACGCTGGCGCGCGCCGCCGCGGCGCGCGCCCGCCCTCATGCCGCCGAAGCCATCGCGCGCCGAGTCATCGCGCTCGCGGACAACTCCGCAACATAGGCCCTATATTCGTGTCGTGCTGCTCGATCCCAACGCGCAAAGGCCGGTTCATTTCGTAGGAATCGCGGGCGCCGGCATGAGTGCGCTCGCCGAACTGTTCGTCCGGCGCGGCGTGAAAGTCACGGGATGCGATGCGAACGCCTCGGACGTGGAGGACCTGCGCAAGCTCGGTATTCATGTCGATCAGGGGCATGACCCATCCCACGTGTCGGCGGCACGCGCGCTGGTGGTGACTTCCGCGATGCCAAAGGACCATCCGGAGCTCGAGCGCGCGCGAGACAAGGGCATCCCGGTGATCCGCCGCGCCGAGGCGCTGGGAGAGGCCACGTCCGGCGACGGACGTGAGCTCATCGGCGTCGCTGGGACGCACGGCAAGTCGACGACGTCGGTCATGACCGCGGAGGCGCTCGCCGCCGCGGGACACGATCCGACGGCTCTCGTTGGTGCGCGCGTTGCCCAGTGGCATGGGAATCTGCGCCCGGGCGGTGACAGGCTCTACGTCCTCGAAGCGGACGAATATGACCGGTCCTTTCTCGCGATGTCGCCGACCGTGGCAGTCGTGACGAACGTCGAGGCCGACCACCTCGACATCTACGCCGATCTGGCCGATATCCGCCGCGCGTTCGAGCAGTTCATCCAGGGCGCCCGCACGATCGTCCTGTGCGGCGACGACCAGGGTGCCTCGAGTCTTCCGACGCCGAGCGCCAGCGAAGTCATACGCTACGGCATCACGTCGCCCGACGCGCGCATCCGCGCGCTGAACGTCCGCAGCGACCCATCGGGGGCGGCATTCGCCGTCGACTACGACGGCGAGTTGCTCGGCTCCGTCGGACTCCGCGTCACGGGCGCGCACAACGTTTTGAACGCGCTCGCGGCGATCGGCGCCGGTCTCGCGCTGGGAGCGCCATTCGCCGGACTCGCGTATGGACTGGCAAGCTTTGCCGGCGCGCAGCGCCGCTTCGAGCGCATCGGCGACGCCGGCGGAATCACGGTGATCGACGACTACGCCCATCATCCGACTGAGATCTCCGCGACGCTGGCAGCGGCGCGCGCCCCCATTCCCGAGCGCCGCATCGTCGTGGCGTTTCAGCCGCACTTGTATTCACGGACGCGCGATTTCGCGCGCGAGTTCGCCTGCTCGTTGTCCGCCAGCGACACGGTTTTTCTCACGGAGATCTACGCGGCGCGCGAGAAGCCGATCGCCGGGGTCACCGCCGACCTGATCGTCACGGCCTTCGGCCCCGATCACCACAAGCTGAGTTGGCGCGGCGACCGTGCCGCGCTCGCCGACGCGCTCGCGGCCCACGTCCGCGACGGCGACGTCGTCATCATCATGGGGGCGGGTGACATCACGAAGACCGGGCCCGAGCTGCTTGCCCGACTGCGCCGAGCCGCGTGACGGTCACCGACTCCAAACCGGATCCGACCGCCCGACGATCGAGGCGCTGGTGGATGGTGCCGGCGGCCGTCGCGCTTGCGGCGTTCGTCATACTCCTTTCTCCGTTGTGGGCTCCGCTGCTGCTTCGCCACATGGCGTTCTTCCGCGTGCGCCACATCGAGATCATCGGCACGCACTACATTGAGCCGCGTGACATTCTCGACCGGCTGAGAGTCGATACGCTGGCGTCCGTTTGGGATCCCACAAGTCGATGGAAATTCCGAGTGGCCGAGCATCCGCTGGTCCGAGAAGTGGTTATCGAACGCAGGCTCCCGGGGACGCTCGTGGTGCGGCTGGTAGAGCACGCGCCGGTGGCGCTGGTGACGACCGCGAACGGCTTTCGCGCTTATGACGAGCGCGGCGTGTCGCTCCCGATCGACCCCACGACGGCCGACGTCGATGCGCCGATTCTCGCCCGCCCAGACAGCGCCATATTCCGGCTGCTGGGCGCGGCCCGGACGCAGGCGCCCGACCTCTACAGCCGAGTGAGTGAAGTGCACCGCGAGGGCCCGGCTGGAACCGAGCTTCTGTTCGTGCTGGACTCGATTCCCGTGCGCGCCCGTGCGGACGTTACGTTGAATCGATTAGCCGACCTGGAGCTGGTCGAGAACGACCTCGCGCGACGCCGGCTGCGCGCGATCGAGCTCGATCTGCGCTACCGAGATCAAGTGATCGCACGACTCCAATGAATCCCGACCGCATCGTCGCAGGCCTCGACCTCGGCTCCGCGAAGACCACCGCCATCATCGGCGAGGTCGTCGGCGATCTCCCAAAGCATCCCGCCGTGAAGGTCCTCGGCGTCGGGCAGGCGCGGACGACGGGGATGCGCCGCGGCGTCGTCGCCGACATCGAGGAGACGACGCGCTCCATTCGGAAGGCCATTCAGGACGCCGAGCGCATGTCGGGCGCGCAGGTCCACGAGGTCTACTCGGGGATCGCGGGCGAGCACGTGCAGGCCATGATCAGCAAGGGCATCGTCGCCGTGAGCGGGGATGAGATCAACAAGAGCGACGTCGATCGCGCCAACGAGGTCGCGCGCGCTCAGGCGATTCCCGCGGAGCGCGAGCTGCTGCATGCGATCCCGCAGGAGTACGCCGTGGACAGAAACGTCGGCATCCGGGATCCCATCGGAATGGCGGGGACGCGCCTCGAGACGGAGATGTACCTCGTCACGATCGGGAGCTCGCCCGCGGTGAATCTGCGCAAGTCGGTGGAGCGCGCGGGATACACGGTGCGCGAGCTGGTGCTCGAGCCCCTCGCCAGCGCGCTCGCGGTGCTGACCGAGGACGAAAAGGAGCTCGGCGTGGCTCTGGTGGAGATGGGCGCGGGTACCACCGACCTGGCGATCTTTCAGGAAGGGAAGATCCGCCACCTCGGCACCATCGCGTTCGGCGGCAACAGCGTCACGAGCGACATCGTGCACGGCTTGGGGCTGACGCAGGCGGATGCGGAGCGGATGAAGGAACGTCACGGCTGCGCCTACGAGCCGTTGGTCGACCCCAGCGCCGTGATCGAGCTGCCAAGCACCGTCGCGCAGGGCGACCGCCAGATTCCGCGCGAGCTGTTGGCGCACATCATCCATCAGCGCATGGACGAGATCTTCGACCTCGTGCAACGCGAGATCTCGACGGCGGGATTCGCCGGCAAGCTGAGCGCCGGGATGGTGCTTACGGGCGGCGCCGCCGCGATGCAGGGGTCGGCGGAGCTCGCGAGCGACGTCTTCGGCACTGGCGTCCGCGTCGGCGTCCCGCTCGAGAACCTCACCGGGCTCGCGGATTCGGTGGAGGCGCCGCGCTTCGCAACGGCGGTCGGGCTGGCGCAGTACGGGGCGAGCCGGATCGCGCTGGGCGCGGCGGGATCGTCGCTCCGGCGGCATAGGGTGGGTTCCGGCCTGGAGGGCGTCGTGCAGCGGATCAAGTACCTGCTGCAGGACTTCTTTTAAGAACGAGTTCTGAGGACTGAGGTTTCGAGGGCCACCCAGTTTTCTGTTCGGAGGTCTAGAGTGGGCAGATCGGTGCAGAGGGCGACAGTTGCACCCCGGTGGTGGAACGATGCTAATGCATCGTTCCACCTTCTTTCATTTGGCACTCGATGCTGACAAACATCTTCGGTGTCGCTCGTCACCTGCCTATCTATCTGGGGCGCTAACCACCTCCCAACAGACAACTCGGCGGCCCTGAGGACTCAGTCCAGAGCGCTCCTTTGCACGGATCAAAAATATGCTGTCTGTGAGTGGTTTGTTGATAACCACCAAGTGCCTTTTTTGTTGGTGCAGCGTCACTTAGGGAGTAGTCAACAGAGTTGTCCGCATTATATTGCCGCAGCTTTGCGACTCCTGGCTGGCACCGCGCTTTCCCTGCCGTAGCGGTGGTCCGGCCCTTTCTCACCACGACTCATACTCGCCACGCGGATCTCGGGAGTGCCTTCAGAAATGATCTTCGAGTTCGAGGAAAGCGCGACTCAAAACGCGCGCATGAAAGTCGTCGGTGTCGGTGGCGGTGGCGGCAATGCCGTGAACCGCATGATCGAGGAGCACCTCGAGGGCGTCGAGTTCATCTCGGTGAACACCGACTCGCAGGCGCTTTTGAACTCGAAGTCCGACGTCAAGATCCAGATCGGGAAGAAGCTGACGCGCGGGTTGGGCGCGGGCGCCCGCCCGGAGATCGGACGGCAGGCGATCGAGGAGAATCGCGACGAAGTCGCGCGCGTGCTGACCGGCGCCGACATGGTGTTCGTCACTTGTGGCATGGGCGGCGGCACGGGCACCGGCGCCGCGCCGGTGATCTGCGAGATCGCCCGAGAAGTCGGCGCGCTCACGGTGGGCATCGTCACCAAGCCGTTCCTCTTCGAGGGACGGAAGCGGATGCGTCAGGCCGACCAGGGGATCTCCGACATGCGCCGCAACGTGGACACGATGATCGTCGTGCCCAACGAGCGACTGCTCGCTGTGGTGGGGAAGGGGATTCCCTTTCAGGAAGCGCTCAAGAAGGCCGATGAAGTGCTCCTGCACGCGACGCAGGGCATCTCGTCGCTGATCAGCGTCACGGGGTTGGTGAACGTGGACTTCGCCGACGTGCGCACGGTCATGCAGAACGGCGGCTCGGCGCTCATGGGCACCGGCATCGGGCGCGGCGAAAACCGCTCGATGGAAGCCGCGCAACAGGCCATCGCATCGCCGCTGCTGGACAACATCAGCATCTCCGGCGCGACCGGCGTGCTCGTGAACATCACGGGCGGCGCGGATCTGACCCTCGGCGAAGTGCACCAGATCAACGAGATCATTCACGACGCGGTCGGTGACGACGCGGAAATCATCTTCGGCGCGGTGCATGAGCCCGCTATGCAGGGTGAGATCCGCGTCACAGTCATCGCCACGGGCTTCGATAAAGCGCTCCAGGGCGGGGCGACGACCCGCGCCCACGAGCAGACTCCGGTGGTTGCCAGAGGCTCGCCTGTGATTCCTTTTCCAGGCAATCGTCCTGTTCGTAGCGGGACGATCACTCGCCCGGGTGCTACGGGTGCCAGCCCTGATGCCGCACGTCCGCGGCAGCAAGGTGGTGAGCGGAGCAGTGGGTCGCAGGATCTCAATGACATGGAGATCCCGACCTTCATTCGGAGACAGATGGACTAATGTCGCTCAGATGGGTTCGCGCCATCGCGTACGGCGTGGTGGCGCTTCTTGGTGTTGCCGCCGTCTTGTTTACCAGCCCCCTCCCGCCCCGCGCCCTTCGGCCGGCCGGCGAAGTGCTTTCAGAAGCCCACGAAGAGCATCGGTGGAACGACCGCCACGACACGGTCGCACGCGGCGAATCACTCGCCAGCGTTCTCGCGCGCGGTGGCGTGAGTGAAGTCATCGCTCGCGAGGCACTCACGACGCTGAAGGTGCTCGATCCGCGGCGTGTCCGTGTCGGGATGCCGGTCACGGTGCGAACCGCCGCGACGGACAGCGTCCCGACGGAAATCATTCTGCGCCTCGCGGTCGATCGCATCCTGCATCTGAAGCGCGATTCGAGCGGATGGAAAGAAATCGACGAGCGTTTGCCCTGGCGGATGGACACCATCGTCGTGAGCGGCAGAATCCGAACGAATCTCTACGAGGCGGTCGACGCAGCTGCCCGCGGCGCGCTGACCGGGTCCGCGCAAAACCGGCTGGTCCTTGCTCTCGCGGAAGACATCTTCGAGTACCGAGTGGACATGAGCCGGGATCTCCAGGTCGGCGACGAGTTCCGCGTTGTCGCGCAGCGGAGCGTCGGACCCGAGGGCATCATGCGGATCGACACCGTACTCGGCGCCAGCATGACGCTGTCCGGTAAAACGATCGAGGCGGTGCGGTTCAAGAGCCAGAAAGTGGGCGGCGTGTACTTCGACCAGAACGGCAAGCCGATGCGCTCCGGTTTTCTCCGCACGCCGGTGAGATTCAGCAGGATCTCGAGCAAGTTCGGCTTGAGGCGCCACCCGATCCTCGGGACGATGCGCAAGCACCAAGGCACCGACTACGCGGCCGCCGCGGGAACGCCGATTCGCGCGATCGGGGACGGGGTGGTCATTCGCGCCGGGTGGCACAACGGGTATGGCAACGTCGTGGACATCCGCCACGCGAACGGGTACGTGAGCCGCTACGGCCACATGCGAGGCTTCGCGGCGGGCGTTCGCGGCGGCGCTCGCGTCACCAGGGAACAGGTGATCGGCTACGTCGGCTCGACGGGACTCAGTACCGCGCCGCATTTGCACTTCGAGGTGCACGTGAAGGGCACGCAAAGGAATCCTGGCGCGGTACTCGCTAACGTGAGCGCTGACCCGATTCCGACTAGCGAGCGCGTGGCATTCGCCGACGCGCGCACGCGAACGCTGGCGCTCCTGCAGATGCCGGCCGTGTTGGCGACGGCCGAGAGCGCGTCGGTGAAGCAAGCGGGAAGGCAGCAGCAATAGCGGCTCTGTCATTCCGAGCTCCTCGGAATGACGCTTTGACTGTGAGTCACTTACTGTCGTAGATGGCTTTGTGGCTCATCGCGGCAGCAATTGGAGCGGTTGCCGCCGCAATCCAATACGCCCGTCTGCGGTCGCCCTCCGCGTCGAGGCGCGCGGTGCTCGGCGTCCTTCGAGCCGCGGCGATGGCGATCGTGATCGCGCTGCTGCTCGACGCGCCACTGGGCCGGCCGCGTTCCGTCCTTCCGTCCGTCTTCGTGGATGCGTCGCTCAGCATGACACGCGAGAAATCGTCGCTGTGGCAAACCGCCTGGGACTCGGCGCGGGTGGTCCGCGCGGAATCCGTTTGGACATTCGGAGACTCGGTCCGCCCGGGCGATCCGGACGTCGCGCCGAACGCGGTCTCGTCGCGCGTGCGTCCCGTGGTGGAGCGCACCATGGCGACCGGCCGGCCCGCCGTGCTGATCACCGACGGCGAGGTACAGGACTCCAGCGCGCTCGACGCGCTGGCGAGCGGCTCGCGCGTGATCGTGCTGCCGCGAGTGCCGCGCCGTGACGTGGCGGTCGTCACCCTGGACGCGCCGCGCGCCGCCGTGGACGGCGACTCGCTGGCGGTGCGGTTGACGCTCGCGGCCGGGGCACAGGGTGCGGGAGCGGGGTTCGTCTCCCTGATGCTCGACCAACACGCCTTGGGGCGGTGGCCGCTCGACGCGATGTCCGCGTGGGCGGAGCGGCAGTTCGACGCGCACGTGCGCGCGAGCGGCGTCCAGGGCGCGGGCATCCTCCGCGCCGTCGTGGCCAGTCCGGAAGACGCCGAGCCGCGCAACGATACGCTGGCGGCGACGATCGAAATCTCGCGGGCCGCGAGCGCGGTGTTCGTGTCCACGTCGCCGGATCAAGACTCGCGGTTCGCGATTGCGGTTCTGCGTGGCGCCCTCGCGCTTCCCACCCGCGGGTTCTACCGCATCGCGCCGGGTATGTGGCGTCAGGAAGGGACGCTGGCGGCGGTGACGGAAGCACAGGTCCGACAGGCGATGCGCGACGCCCCAGTCGCCATCCTTCACGGGGATACCTCGATCTTCGGGCCGCCGCAGTCGGCCAGCCTCGGTCCGCTCGCGCTCATCGTCACACCTGAGGGGGATGACGGCGAGTGGTACGTGACGGCCACCCCCGCGTCGCCTCTCAGCGGTGCGTTGGCTGCGGTCCCGTTGGAGAGTCTTCCCCCGGTGGCGGGG
>JBBDXZ010000025.1:0-8155 GCA_040902075.1 Gemmatimonadaceae bacterium | reverse complement strand
TGTACATCCAGCCTTCGTCGATGATGTGGTGCACCGCCGCCCAGTCGTCGATGAACGGACCCGCCGGAAGGCCCGGCACGACGTCATCGATGAACCGTACATTGCTGAAGTGGCTGAAGACGAGCCCGGAGCGGGTGTAGGCGCGATGCAGACCCGGCGGAATGCGGAGGTGACGCGCCAGAAATCCGCCGGGCCCTGAGGCGTCGATGACGAAGTTCGAATGCAGCTCGAACGGTTCGCCGTCGCGACTGCCGACGAGGCGCACGTCGCTGTCTCGGAAGGCGATGTCGCTCAGTTCGGCGCGCTCCCGATAGTCGACACCGGCGTCCGCCGCCTGCCGAACGAAGTGGTGGTCGACGTCGGCGCGGAGCCAATGCGTGTCCGCAACCAAATCGTTTGGACTCGCCGCGACGAGCAGCCGCTCCGAATCGAGGCCGCGGGTGCCCAGGCGTTCGCCTGGATGATGTCGGTAGAAGGTGAACCCGCGCTTCAGGCCGCGGCGAACATCCGGGTAGCGGCGCAGCCAGCGCCCGTGCGCCGCCAGATCGTGGCAATCCGGCAAACCATATCGGCGAGCCATGCGCTCGAGCGACAGATTCGCGAGCGGCGTGGACGACTCACCGATCGCGAAGCGCGGATGGGTGCCGCGCTCGAGGAGCACGACGTCATACCCCTGTACCGCGAGTAGTCTCGCGACGAGCGATCCGGCAAACCCGCTGCCGACGACGACTACGTCGCGACGCGGCGTCATGCGCGTGCCGCGGCAGCGCTGGGTGGTCCGTCACGATGGGATGGGTCGTCGCCGCTGCACGTCGTACACGCGATCGGTGGCGGCATTGCGCCGCCGAGGTTCCACTGGCGCATTCGCGTGACGCGCGCGCTTCGACAGGCACCGCAGCCCGCGAGGCGGTCCACGTCCCAGAGATCGGCAGTCACGACAGCAGGCGCAACGGTGACGCACGCCTCCAGTGCCGTCTCGAGTTGTCGCAATGTCGGAGGCGTGAACTGTCCGAGCGCCGCCAGCCGCTCCAGCTCACCGTTCCCGCCGCGCACGGGGATGATCGATACCACCGCCGCGCCGCGTTGCGCCGCGTACTCCACGGATCGAGCCGTCCACTCGAGCGCTTCCGGCGCCGGGATGTGCGGCGCGCCGAGCAACACGAAGACACGCAGGTCGAGGTCGTGCCGCGCGAGGAAATCAGCGGCGCGGTCGAAGCGTGGAAGCTCGAGGCGCTTGTTCAGCTGCTCGAGCGACCGGGAATGAGTCGTCTCGAGCCCCATCGCGACCTCGAGTCGGGAGGAAAGCTGGTCAGCAAACTCGAGCGTCATCGGTCCCACCGTGTTGGCGTGCGATTCAACGGTGACACGGCGGAATGGAACGCAGAGTGCCGCGATTCGCGGAACGTCCGCGACCGGTACCGCGCGACGATCGAAGAAGTTGCTGGCGTTGTACAGCTTGATCCGATCGGGAAACGGCTTCCCGATCGACCCGGTCGAGTCGGCGATCTGCTTCGGGAGCGCGCCGACGGGCGTCGGCCCATCGATCGTCCAGCGCCAGAGGTCGCAGAAAGAGCAGGTGAACGGACACTCGCTGCCCGAGAGAAAAATCGTGAGCACCCGCTCGGTGGATCCATCTGGCCGCCTCTCGTCTTCGACGAGCGTGCCGTGCGCCATCCAGGGGTCGACGCGCGGCTTCGGCGTCCGACCCTCGCGAATGCGCTGGTCCAGCGACGCCGTCACGCGACCGTCGTCGCGAGCGCGACTCCCGCCGACGCGCCCCGCGCCGCGTGCAGCATCTCGAAGTGCCGCCGATACCGGGCTTCGTCGGCGCTGAACACCCGCAATGCCGCATCGGGCGAAACCGACCCATGTTGAAAGCGTCGCTTGGTGAAGACCGGCATGTCGACGCCAAGCACCGCGCGCACGCCGCGCGCGACGATGTCCCCTTTCAGCGCATAGAGGCGCGCCGTCGATCCCTGCGTCAGCTCCGCAAACGGGATCGCCTCGGCGACCGCGATGACGCGCGGACGAGTGTACGGACTGAATCCGGTGAAGCCGTGCTCGCGCGCGCAGGCGTACCCGCGAACGCACGCGCGACTGTAGCCGCCGGAATACGTCAGTGAATGCTTGATCGACTCGACCCCCCATCCTTCCTGATACAGCATGCGGTTGTTGACGACGCTGCGAATGGTGAGCTCACGGTTGTCCTCGATCGGATAGTCCTTGAGGTTCTCGTCTCCTCCGTCGCCGTCGACGAGCAACCGCCACTCCGGATACTTCGTCCGAATGCCGGCGTGAAGAGCCAGGTTCACGGCAGCGCATTCCACGTCGAGCGGCTTGTAATCCTCGATGATGGCGACAGCCCGGAGCGGATCGATCGAGCTCGCCGCTACTTCGATGGTTTCGCCGAACAGCTCGAGCCCCGTGCGCAGCAGAAATGCGCGCGCCTGGCGTGCGTCCTGCCCTTCGCCGTCGACGGAGAGCGTAAACGCCTTGAGTCGACCAGGCGACTGACCTTCGTTGAGGAACAGGTGGTAGAGACAGAGAAAGATTGCGCCACTGTCGATCCCACCGGAGAACGGCACCCCGACGGGCTCGACGGGATCCTGCGCGGCGAGCCAACGCCTCAGCTCCGAGTAGACTGCCTCGATGTAGTACCGGCCGATCACGTCGAGGTCCGCCGCGAGGGTATTGCGCGGCGGATCGAAAAAGCGCGTATGAATCGGATTGGGGTCGGGGCAGCCAACGAGCTGCAGGGTAGTCACGTGATGCGCGGGCACCATGCGCGTGTAGCTCGGATGGAACTGATCGGACCACCCGCGGCGCTCCAGCTCGCCCGCAATCTCGTCGATGCGCTCGGCGACCACGAGCACTGGTCCCTCCTGAGCTTTCGCGAGGAAATACCGCATTGGTCTATCCAGGCTGCGCGCGAGGACCGCGCGCTGACCGTCCCGCGCCACGAGGGCAAACGAGCCCTCGAGAGCGAGGACGCCGTCCGGATCGCCCGACAACAGCCGCTGTTGCGCATCAGGCAGGCTCGTGGCCCGGAGCCGCTGCGAGCCGGGCGGAACGAGATTGATCACCTGAGCGATTGGACGCATCATGACGCGCTGGCTCCGGACGAGGATGCGATTCAGGGTACGCGCGTTGCCTCATCTACGCCAGCCGCAAGACCGGGGCGCTGAGTACAACGATGAGGTTTTCCGCCCAACGGCCGGCGGTGTCGCCATTAAAGCTGCCCGTTACCGCACCTCACCGTTGACGGCTCGGCCGGTGACGTCGATGATCCCGAGCGGCGGCCGCGTCTTCCAGGCGCCGCGTGTGAAATCCGGAAAGTCCAGTGACCGGCTCCGCTGCGCGATCGACTCTTCGCTCAGCATGATGACCGCCGTCCACGCGGCGCCATCGTAGACGTCGAAGTCCATCGGCGTACCCTGCCGGAGGCACTGGATGAGCCGATAGTCCTCGATGTAGTCCATTCCGCCGTGACCCGCGCCGGCGGCGCGCTCATCGAGACCCTTCCACAGCGGGTGATCGTACCGCTCCCGATACGCCGCGAGATCCTCCCACCGGTCGTTGGGGCTGACTCCTTCGATGTACAGGCGCTGCACGGGGTACTTCTGAACGAGACCTTTCGTCCCCTGGAGCAGAATGTTGCGACTGTACGGACGCGGCGAATCGGTGTCGTGCGTGATGACAATCGTCTGCCCCGCCTTCGTGCGGATGAGCGTCGTCACCACGTCGCCGAGCGCGTACGTCTGCCGCGCCTCGGGGCTGTTCGGTCCGATCTCGCGTTCGGCCCACAGGTTGAGCCCGCGCGACTTGGTGGCCATCGAGACGAGATGGTCGAACTGATTGCCACGATTGATGTCGAGCCACTGCGCCACGGGGCCGATGCCGTGCGTCGGATACAGGTCGCCGTTGCGCGCGATGGAGTGCTTCACCCGCCAGCGATCGTAGTAGAAATCGCTGAGCTTGAGACGCCGAAGATCGTGGAGATAGCCGCACTCGGCGTGCAACAGTTCTCCGAACAGTCCCTGTCGCAGCATGTTGAAGATCATCATCTCGGGGCGGTCGTAGCAGCAGTTTTCCATCATGATGCAGTGCCGCTTCGTCTTCTCCGCCGTCTCGACCAGCTCCCAGCACTCGTCGATGGTCACCGCCATCGGGACCTCGGTGGCGGCGTGTGCTCCCGCGCGCAGCGCGGCGAGCATCACCGGCGCGTGCCACTCCCACGGCGTCGCGGTGAAGACGAGGTCCAGCCGCTCTTCGGCGATCATGCGCTCGAAGTCGCGCGGACCACTTCCGCCGTACCCCTTCGGCTGCGGATGCCCGGCGTCGGCGACGGCCTTCTGCGAGCGCGCCAGGTTCGCCGGCGTCACGTCACAGATGGCGACGACGTCCACGCCGTCGATGCCGAGGAAGTTGCGCACGTGGCTCGAGCCCTGATGTCCGACGCCGACGAACCCCATCCGCACCCGCTCGAGATGCGGCGCCGCAAAAAGACCCGTCCACGGATAGGGCGTCCGTATCGCGGACGCGGAGACGCCCGTACCTGCACCGACGCCGCTCGTCTGGCATCCTCCCAGACTGAGGCCCACGCCCGCAACAGCGGCCGCCTTCAGGAATTCTCGGCGATCAGGGTCAGCGGTCATCGGCGTACTCCTCTTCTCGTTGGGGGGGGGTGACCCGGCGGGAGATCGTAACGCGCGGCCGCCCAATGCTCAACTGTTGACGTGGGTCAACGCGAACACAGAAGCACGCCTCACACCGACGCGAAAGGATCGATGGTCCGCACCGAGCCATAATAGCGACCGTGCTCGAAGTCTTCGGAAAGTATCGTTTCCAACCCGTTCACTTCGGCGTAGGCCCACAAATGCGCATCGAACCATGAGAGCTGATAGGTCGCGCTCCCACGCAGCGCGGTACGGATGGTCTCTTCCGTGGGATAGAGAACGGGGAATTGTCTGAGCATTTCCTCCGCCTCGCGCCGCGCGTCGGCCAGATCGAGGATCGGCCTTCCGTGTTTTAGAGGCCGAGTGCTTGCCGCGACGAATTCGAGGATTGCCTGATGCGGTACGCGGATGGACTCGTCTCGAATGCCCTGGCGCAATGTGTCCACGGCAATCGCCTGCTTCTCGGGAAACCGGGCGTCGAACCGGTACACGAGAACATTCGTGTCAACGAGGACGGCCACGGTCGTAGAGATCGGCGCGCGTCCAACCGCGGCCGCGTGCACGCCGCCGGCGCCTTGTCCCGCTTTGTCGAGCGCGCTGGCGCGCCGTCGCGCGGTCGAAGAGCGCGAGGCGCTCCGCGGCCGTCATGGTGTCCCGAACGTTCTCGCGCACCACGCGGATCGACTCACCCGACGCGATGAACTGGATGTGGTCCCCGGGCACGATGCCACACTCGTCAGCGATCGCCTTCGGAATCGTAACCTGAAGCTTACTGGTGACCTTGGCCATATCCTTACTTTAGTAAGGATGCAAACCTTGTCAAGAACGCCTGATCCGCGGGTTGAGACGTTCCCTACTCGGCCGCAACGCCATCGCTCCCGGCCCTGGCCGCGTGACAATAAACTCCGCTCGAGCCGCGGCCTCCGCAAACTCGGATCGGTAGGCGTCCCGCCAGCGCGTGACGAACGCCTCGGCGTCTGGCGCGCCGACGAGCGCCCACACGCTACCGCCGAAGCCGCCGCCGAACGCCGAGGCCGCGTCCGCCCCCTCGCGCCGGGCCGAACGAGCGAGCGCAATCGTTTCCGGGACCTGATTCCGGAGCAGCGTCTCCGCACCTTGCTGCGAGCGATCCACGAGCGCGCCGAGTGTGGCCAGGTCGGCACGCGCGAGCGCCTCTGCGGCCCGCGGAATGATCTCGTACGATTCCATCAGGAATTGGTCGAACCGGTCGCGCAGACGTTGCGGCGAGAAGTTGCCCAGTTCCGACGCGCGAAGCAGCTCACGCATACGAACGGGAGCATCCGGCGCGCTCTCGATCGCTTCGGCGAGCGATCGATCGGCGCGATGCGTCGCTGCGTTCCACATAGTGACCAACTGCCGCACCGACAGCGACAGTTCATTATATAGCACCTGCGCCCTCGAGCCTTTCTCCGCCGCGATGCCGCTGTACGCCACCGCGAAGGCGTGACCTGACGGAAATGGGATCTCCCCTTCCGCGCGGACCGGGGCGAACGAATAGCGGCTGACGAACCCGCTCCGGCAGCACAGGATGGCGGTGTGGTCCTCGCTCCCGCCGAAGGTGCCGACACCCTGGTCGCCGGCCAGCGCGCCAAAGCTCTGGCCGTTCTCTATGGTTCCGAGATACCCGGCGAGCGCCTCCCGCGAATCGATCGCTTCGCGGTACGCAGGATCCGCCGACAGCTCGTTCACGGCGTCGAGCGCCAGGAAGACCGCGGTGCTGAGCGCGCTCGAGCTGCTCATCCCGGACGCCGATGGGAGGTCGCTCGCGAGGGCGATGTCCGCGCCGCGTCGCGCACGCGGGAAGTTGCGCGCGATCCGCCGGACCGACGCCGCTACGTATGCCGACCAGTCCATGCGAGGGATCCCCAGCTGGGGATCGAGCGCCAGCTCACGTGTCTCGCCGCGTACCGCGTCGATCACACGAACGATCGTGTCGGTGCGCGGCATGGCGACCGCGACGAACCCCCGCTCCACCGCGCAGAGCAGACTTCGCCCGCCGGCGTAATCGGTATGCTTGCCCAGGATTTCGATGCGTCCGGGCACGAAGAACGCGCTCGCGGAAGCGCCCCCGAGGGCCCCGAGGGCCCCGACGCACCGTGTGAAGAGGCGTGCTTTGGCGAGCGCCTCGTGATCCGACATTCCCGCCGAGGAAAGCTGCGCACCGATTTCCGTCATAGCCGAGGCTCGACGTCTCGGAGCCGGTCCGCCACCGCGGCGATGTCCCCGCGGCTCGACAGGTCGAGCACACCGTCGCGAAAGCGCAGTGCCCGGAACCGAACGCCCAGCTCATCGCGCGCGTGCTGCACCGCATCGGGAAGTTCCAGCTCCCCGCGCGCGGACGGTTTGATGCTACGGCACGACCGATAGATCTCCGGGGGCAGCGACCAGCTGTTCATGCCGACGAACACCTCGGGTCCGAGCGACGCGATGGCGGCTGCGTCGGGTTTCTCGACGATGCGCTCGAGCATGCCGGCTGCATCGATCCGGACGACGGAGAAACTTGCCACGCGATCGGGATCGATGTTCCCGAGACGCACGAGCGCGTCGCGCTCGAAGGTGGCGGCTCCGGCGGTGCCAAGCTCGCGAAGCGCCCGCAGCGTGTGCACCGGATAGTAGGTGTCCGCGTTCAGCGCGAGCACATGCTCGCCGTCGGCGAACGACTCCGCCGCCAACACTGCATCGGCGGTCCCGAGCGGCCGCTCCTGCACCGCGAAGTAGATGCGCACGCGCTCGAGCCCGACCTCGCCGCCGTAGTAGTCTCGCATGGCCTGATGCTCGGGGCCGATGACGAGGCACACGTCGCGGATGCCGGCGTCCGCCAGCGCGCTGATGACGTAATCGAGAAAGGGGCGACCGATCCGGATCATCGCCTTGAGGCCGGAATCGGCCGCGCTGCGTTGCGCCGCGTCGAGCTCCGTTTCCGGATCCGCGCGACGCATGCGCGTCCCAAGACCGCGGGCCAGGATCACGGCCTTCGTCGTGGAGGTCAGCGTTGCCCCGCTCCCTTCCAGAGACTGGGAAGAAGACGCAGCAGGCCGATGCCACTCACGAGGAAGATGGCCAGCCATACGAACGCCAGCGCCATGCGGCCGTACAGGAAGCTCCCCGCCCCGAAGAGTGCCGCGTACACGAAGGTGCAGCCGAGGACCCAGCCAAGAAGCGACATCGGCAGCGAGTCGGGCGACGGTCCCACCCCCGACTCGACGCGCACCGAATGCCATCCGGGGCCGGCGGGCCGCACGAGTGTATAGAAGGAGACGAGCGTCGTACGGGCGGTCGGCGGGGTGACGAGCGTGACGGTGACCCAGACCACCGTCGTCGCCGCGACGGTAAGGAGAAGCGACACGTGTGCTGGGATCGCGGCGCCGTTCTTCTGCGCAATGAAGAAGCCCAGGGCGATGATGAACGAGCTGGCCATCGCCGCGATCTCGCTCCACGCGTTGATGCGCCACCAGAAC
>JBBDXZ010000024.1:0-8159 GCA_040902075.1 Gemmatimonadaceae bacterium | reverse complement strand
GTATTTCTCGGCGCCGAGAACGTGTTCGCGGGCACGGCCAAGCCGATCCGCGACGCCGAGCCCGACTGGCTGCCGAGCGCGGACGCCGAGGACGTCGAGCACGCGGTGGCCTTCACCACCGGAGCGGTGACGCTGTACGCCATCGGTCACGTCATACCCGGGAATGCGCACGCGGTGATTCGCGCGGACGACATCTCCCTGTCGCGCGTCGCTGGCGCGTCGTCGGTGCGCAACCAGTTCCGAGGGAAGGTTGTGGACATGGCGCCCGCCGGCGCGATCACCCGCGTCACCATCGACGTGAGCGGCCTCCCGCTGGTCGCGGCCGTGACCACTCGGTCCGCGAGGGAGCTCCAGCTCGCAGCCGGCGTCGAGGTCTTCGCGGCGTTCAAAGCGACCGCCGTGCACCTCTGTTAGAATCTCGGCAGGCGATAGGTTTAGCCAACGGCGTTGGACGTTCGACGTTTGAGGTTGGAAGTCGGACGTCGCACCTCGAACCTCGAACGTCGAACCTCGAACATCAAACCTCAAACGCACTCCCTGCGCATCACGAATGTCCCAATTGGCGATGATGTATCGTGCGTTGCTGATTGCCGCCACGGCGTCCGCCGCCCTTGGCGCTCAAGCGCCGCGAGGCGACACCTCGGTCGTCCAATCCATCCTCAACACGTTGCAGGCCGATAATGCCTGGACCCTCGAGCAGCAACGATCGATCTGCGAGATTCCGGCGCCGCCCTTCAAGGAGGCTGCGCGCGCGGCGGAATATCGCCGCCGGTTAGAAGCGCTGGGACTGCGCGTTCGCCTCGACGCAGTCGGCAACGTGATTGGCGAGCGTCCGGGAACGGGGACAGGAGCCGGGCCGACGATTGTGCTCGCGGGACATCTCGACACCGTCTTTCCGGAAGGAACGGACGTCAGAGTAAAGGACGAGGGCGGCCGCCTGAAGGCCCCTGGGATCGGCGACAACTGTCGAGGGCTCGCGGTGGTCCTCGCCGTCGCCCGCGCGTATCAGCGCGCGGATCCGCGCCACAGTGCCCGCATCATTTTCGTCGGAAACGTGGGCGAGGAAGGGCCGGGCAACCTGCGCGGCGTGCGTCATTTGTTCGAGAAGGAACTGAAGGGACAGATCGACTACTTCGTCGCCGTAGACGGCGCCGGCCTCAACTTCGTGTCGCGCGCGGTGGGCAGCAATCGCTATCGCGTGACATACAAGGGACCGGGAGGACACAGCTACGGCGCGTTCGGGATTCCGAATCCCATCCACGCGCTCGGCCGCGCGATCGCGAGAATCGCCGAAGTGCAAGTGCCCACGACGCCGAAGACGACCTTCAATGTCGGCGTGATCGACGGCGGGACGTCGGTGAACTCCATCCCGTTTGCAGCGTCGATGGACGTCGACATGCGCTCCGAGAGCGCCGAGACACTGCGTGCACTGGATCAGACGGTCCGCCGCACGCTGCAGGAAGCGCTGGACGCCGAGAACGCGCGGTGGGAGGGGTTGCGCGCCGCGCGCTCCCGCATAAGTCTGATCATCGACACGATCGGCATCCGTCCCACCGGCGCCCAGAGCGACAGCGCGCGCATCGTGCAGGTCGCCTCTCAAGCGGCGCGGTTTCTGGGCTTTGCCCCGGCAGCGACAGCGTCGAGCACCGACGCGAACATCCCGATCTCGCTTGGCGTCCCGGCCATCTCCATCGACGGCGGCGGCCGCGACGAGGGCGCGCATTCGCTCAACGAGTGGTACGAGGACGGGCCGACCGGATGGCTCGGCCCGCAGTGGGCGGCGCTGATAGTTGCTAGGCTAGCTGGAATGCAGTGAGAGGGGCGGTAGGTGGTAGGTGGTAGGTGGTAGGTGGTAGGTGGTAGACACTACCACCCACCACGTATCACCTATCACCTATTTCGGCTGCTTCTGCCCCGCCTGCACCGCTCCGGGCGCTTCGCGATTCCATACGAAGCGCTTGAAGAAATCGCCCATCCGATTGAAAGTCACGATCCAGTTCTCGTGCAACCACGACTCGTGCAGATCGTCGGGAACCACCATCAGCTCGTAGTACACGTTGCGCGCGCGCAGAAGCGAGACGAGTCCCACCGTCTGCGCAAAGTCCACGTTGCGATCGTCGTCGCCGTGAACCAGGAACACGGGCGACTTCCATCCGTCGATCGCGCCGACAGCGGATGACTTGAAGGAAAGGGCTTCGGGGTCGAGCGAGTTGCCATAGAGATGCACGCCCGCGAGATCGGCGCCCGCGACGAATAGATCTGAGTTGCGCGCCAGCGCCTGCGCGGTGAGCAGACCGCCGTACGAGAGGCCCCAGATTCCGATGCGGGTCGGATCGACATCGGGTCGCGTCTGGAGGTACCGTCCGGCGGCCAGTACGTCCTGATACTCGGCGTTGCCGCGCGCCTGGGTGTTCGGCGCCTGTTGGAACGAGCGGCCATAGCCGATGCCCCTGCGATAGTTCACCGACATCACCACATAGCCTTGGTTGGCCAGCCACTGGTTGTACGCGTAGAACCAATGATAGAACTGCATGTAGTGATATCCCGGCAGCATTTGCCGCGACGGACCGCCGTGCACGAAGATCAGCGCTGGCCGCCGCTCGCCCGGTTTCAGGTCCGCGGGCAGGAACAATTGGCTGCTGAACTTCACGGAGTCCGGAGCGGTGAGCCATTCGATCTGGGGCGTAACGTGCGCCGCGACCGGGAAATCTTTGCCGAGCGTGGGGAAGATGACCTTCGCTTTCCCACCGGACGCCGGCACCAACCCGACAGACGCGGGTTGCGCCGCGTCGAAGTAGAGCACGGCAATCTGCTTGCCCGACGCGAGCGGCTGCGGATTGGTCTCGATCGCGCCCGTGGAAATCTGAACCGGGGTCCCGCCCGATGTCGGCACTGCCCAGATATGGCGACGCTCGATGTCCTGGGCATTGGTGCAATAGAAGAGCGTCATGCCGTCGCGCGACAGCGCCGCCGAGACGGCCCCTTCGATCAGGCCATCGGTCGTCGTCAGCATCAAGGGCTGCGGCTGCGGATTCGAGATGCTGATCGAGTAGTAGCGATCCCACTCGTCGCCCATCGGCGAGAGCGGGAAGATGATGTTGTCGGCCGCCCAGGTGATCTGATTGATGTTGGAGAAGACACGATCGCCCGCGGCGGCGCGCCATAGCTCCGCGGCGCTGCACCCATCCGAGAGATGCGTGCAGGTGCTGACGTCCGCGACCATGATCGACAGCCGATGACCGCCGGGAAGGGCGTTGTCGAAGAAGCCCGGCGTCCGCGCGACACGCGCGGTGTCGGGCTGCTGCTGCTGGCCGCCGCCACCGCCACCGCCACCACCAAATCCGCCGAATCCGCAGCTGCCGACCGCGCCCCCACCGCGTGCAACCGCGGGTCCTGGCGGATTGCCGATGCTGCCGCTTCCTTGCTGACCCTGACGTCCAAACGGGACGCCGGGCCGGCGTAAAAACGCGATTCTCTTACCGTCGGGCGACCATGTCGGCGCGCCGTCGCAATCCACGCTCGGCGAGACATAGTTCACCGTGCGGGCGCGCACATCGTAGACGGCGATGAAAGAGTGGTTCACGCGGTCGGAGACGAACGCGATCTTGGATCCGTCGGGAGACCAGCGCGGATTCGACTGACGTCCCCACGCCTTGATGAACGGCTTCGCACCGCGCTGCATCGAGTCCGCGGGAGCGGGTTGTGCGACTCGCGCCATATATATCTGGCCGTCCTTGAGATACAGGACTCGTCTGCCGTCCGGAGACAGAATGGGCGGCCCGCCGTCCGCCACGCGCCAGGGCGCGCTCCATCTTCCCTGGCCGGTGGCACGTACGGCCCAAATCGCGCGCTCACCCCCGTCGGGGTCGTGATTTGGATTCGCGATCCACCCCTGCCGATTGGGCATATGGCCGCGAATGAAGACCACGGTCGCGCCGTCGTCCGACACGTTGACGTTCGTGACGTCCACGCCGTCGTCCGACGTCCAATTGGTGAGACGCGTCGGCTTGAAGCTCGGCGCGGCGGCGGTGTACACGTTCCGCATCCCTCGTTCGTACGCCATCCAGGCGACGCGATCCGCCTTCTTCGCGGCCACCAAACTGAGAGGTGAGGCCGGGCTGAGGAACTGGGCAATCGACGGAGCCGAAACTGGACGAGCGGACTGGGCGAACACCGGCGGTGCGATGCAGGCAATCGCCACGAGGACACGGCTAAGACGCGGCATGAGTAACTCGAAGAAGAGGCTTGGCGGAGACGCTAACACCTTGCGCGAGGAGCCGCAATTCGCCTTCGCGCGCCCGAGAGCGCTAGGTGCCGAACATCTCCTTTGCCCGATCGACCCCCCTGATGAGCGCATCGACGTCGGCGTCGGTGTTGTAGACGTAGACGCTCGCGCGCGCGGTCGCCGGTACGTTCATTCGCCGCATCAAGGGCTGCGCGCAATGGTGCCCGGCGCGAATGCAAACCCCGTCCTGATCGAGCACCGTGGACAGATCGTGCGGATGGATGCCTTCAACGGTGAAGCTCACCACGCCACTGCGTAGCGTGAGGTCGCGCGGGCCATAGATCCGAACGCCGCTCCCCGCCGAGAGCTTCGCCATCATCGGATCCAGCAGTTCAAGCTCGTGCGCGCGCACGACATCCATCCCGATGCCGTCGAGGTAGTCGCATGCGGCGGCGAGCCCGACCGCGTCGGCGACGTTCGGCGTTCCCGCCTCGAACTTGTGCGGCAGCACGTTCCACGTCGTGCGATCGTCGCCGACGAACTCGATCATGTCGCCGCCCATCTGGTACGGCGGCATTGTCTCGAGCAGCTCGCGCCTTCCGACGAGTCCCCCGATGCCCATCGGGCCCAGCATCTTGTGGCCGCTGAACGCGAAAAAATCGACGCCGAGCTCGTCGACGCGCACTCGCAGGTGAGGAGCGCTCTGCGCGCCGTCGATCACGATCACCGCGCTCGCCGCGCGCTCGCGCACCAGCGCCGCGATCTCACGGACGGGATTGATCGTGCCGAGCGCGTTCGAGACGTGATTGAACGCGACGACCTTTGTCTTCGCGCCGAGGAACGACTGGAACCGCGCGAGATCGATTCGCCCGTCGTCCGTGAGCCCGCAGATGCGAAGCTTCGCGCCGTTCGCCAGGGCCAGCTGCTGCCACGGGACGAAATTCGCGTGGTGCTCCATGCCCGTGACGAGGATCTCGTCGTCGCGCTGAACGTTCGTGCGTCCCCACGCCGTGGCGACCAGGTTGAGCGCTTCGGTCGTGCCGCGCGTGAAGATCAGGGTGTTCTCATCCGCGACGCCGAGGAAGCGCGCTACCCGCTCACGGGACTCCGCGTACCGCTGGGTCGCGCGCGCGGACAGGTCGTACGCGCCGCGGTGCGGGTTGGCGTTGTCGTGCTCGTAGTACCGCCGGATCGCGTCGAGGACGACGGCCGGCTTCTGCGACGTCGCGGCGGAATCGAGGTAATGCAGATTCGGATGCACGACGAGCAGCGGAAAATCGTCGCGCCGGCTTTTCGTCTGTGCCTGCGCGCGCATCGACCGGGGCATCGTCTCCCGCGAGGTCGAACCGCCGATCCTGGGCTTCATGCGCCCTCCGTCTGCGGTGGGCCCACGTGCTCGGTCGAGACTTCCTGGCCGCCGCCGTCGAGCGCGGCCTTGAGCGCGTGCCACGAGAGCGACGCGCACTTCACGCGAATGGGGAACTTCGAGACGCCGCCGAGTGCCGCGAGCGATCCCATTTTCTCCCGGTCCGCCTCGGCCATCTTGCCCGTGATCATCTGGTGGAACCGCTCGAAGAGCTCGCGGGTCTCGTCGCGGGTCTTGCCTTTGACGGCGGCTGTCATCAACGACGCCGACGACTTCGAGATCGCGCAGCCCTGGCCCTTGAAACTGACGTCCGCCACCCGGTCGCCGTCGAGCTTGAGCCAGACCGTGATCTCGTCGCCGCAGAGCGGGTTGCGTCCCTCGATGCGCCGGTCCGCGTGCTCGATCTCCCGGAAGTTTCTGGGCTTCCGGTTGTGATCGAGAATCACTTCCTGATAGAGCGCTTCGAGGTTTGCCATGGATTCTCCGTCATCCCGAGGAGCGACGCGACGAGGGATCTGCAGTTATCCGACGACCTGCAGATTCCTCGCTTCGCTCGGAATGATTTCCTCCTTCACGAATCTCTCCAGTGTGCTCCGCTCGAGTCCCTCGCGCACCTGTTGTTGCTCGATGGTCTCGAGCACATCGGCCGCGAATGCGTAGATCAGGAGACGGCGCGCGGTCTCCGCATCCATGCCACGGCTCTTCATGTAGAAGAGCGCGAGGTCGTCGAGCTTGCCCACCGTCGCGCCATGCGTGCACTTGACATCGTCCGCGAAAATCTCGAGCTGCGGCTTGGTGTCCACCTGCGCCTCCTTCGAGAGCAGCAGCGTGTTGTTCGTTTGCTTCCCGTCCGTCTTCTGCGCGGCGGGATGCACGTACACCTTGCCGTTGAAAACGCCGTGCGAGCGCCCGTCCAGCACGCCCTTGTACACCTCTCGGCTGAAGCAATTCGGCTCCGCGTGCTCGATGCGCGTCTGGTGGTCGCAGTGCTGTTCGCTGTCCAACATGTACAACCCGTTGAGCGTCGACCCGCACCCTTCCCCCGCGAGCTTCGTATAAATGTTCGTGCGGGAGAGCGAGCCGCCGGTGGCGAACGAGAACGAGACGTAATGGCTATCGCGTGCCTGGCTGGCTTCGATCGTCCCGACGTGGAATGCGCGCCGACCTTCGCGTTGAATCTTGTAGTGCGCGAGCGTCGCGCCCTCGCCCACGCTCACTTCCGTAACGGCGTTCGTGAAGTACGCCGCCTCGGCGAGCGAGACGTAGCTCTCGAGCACGGTCGCCCGAGCGTGCCGTTCGATGAGGATGAGATTGCGCGGATGCATCACCATCTTCGCCGCGTGCGCGTCCGTCACGAACAGGCAGTGAATCGGCTGCTTCAGCTCGACGTCCTTCGGCACGTGAATCACGAACCCGTCCGGCATGAACGCCGTGTTGAGCATGGTGAAGGTGTGCTGTTCGGCGTCCGACAGGATGCTTCCGACTTTCTGTGTCAGCTCCGGCGCAACAGTCCAGGCATCGCTCAACGGCAGGAGGCGGACGCGCGGATCGAGGTGTCTGAGATCGGACAACTCGGGCGCGAAGCGGCCGTTCACAAAGACGACGGAATGCCATCCTTCGCCGCCACCGAAACCGAACGGCTCCAGGTCGGCGTGCGTGACGTCACCCGTTCGCGCCGCGACAAAGGTGAACTCGCGTTCCGCGATCGGGGCGACGCTCGTGAAATGCCAGTCCTCGTTCCTGGTCGTCGGGAAGCCAAGCGTCATGAAGCGCTCGATCGCCTTGCGACGCAGCGCGTTCACCAGTCGCGGCGCGGCGTTCGCCTGGTCGGCGATAAACTCGTTGAACTGCTCGAGATAACGCTGCGTCATCAGCGTCCGCTCAGGACCGGCGCCCCCGCGGCCGAATGGTGCTCCACGAGCCAGTCATAGCCCTTCTCCTCGAGCTCCAGCGCGAGCTGCTTGCCGCCAGACCTCACGATCCGGCCCTGCGACAGGACGTGGACGTAGTCGGGAACGATGTAGTTCAGGAGACGCTGGTAGTGCGTCACGACGACGAACGAGCGGTTTTTATCCCGCAACCCGTTCACGCCCTTCGCAACCGTGCGCAGGGCGTCGATGTCGAGTCCCGAATCCGTCTCGTCCAGAATCGCGAGCTTCGGTTCGAGCACCGCGAGCTGGAGGATCTCGTTGCGCTTCTTTTCGCCGCCGGAAAATCCCGTGTTCACGGACCGGTTGAGCATGTCGGGGTCCATGTCCACGAGCTTGAGCTTCTCCTCGACGATGCCGACGAACTCCATCGGATCCACTTCCTCCTCGCCGCGCGCTTTGCGGATCTCGTTGTACGCCGATCGCAGGAAGTACGCGTTCGTCACGCCGGGGATCTCGATCGGGTACTGGAACGCGAGGAAGACTCCCGCCTGCGCTCTTTCTTCGGGCGCCAGCTCCAACAAGTCGCGGCCCTCGTAGCTGACGGAGCCGCTCGTCACCTCGAAGGCGGGGTTGCCCGCGAGCACCTGCGCGAGCGTGCTCTTGCCGGAGCCGTTCGGGCCCATGATCGCGTGAATCT
>JBBDXZ010000023.1:0-8181 GCA_040902075.1 Gemmatimonadaceae bacterium | reverse complement strand
GTACGCGATCTATCTCGGCTCGGTCCTCATCGTGGGGAGCCCGGCGGCGGTCAGATGCTGGGCAATGCGCCCGGTGTCCTGCGAGGGGGCGAGGCCGAGCCGCGCCGAAAAGCCGTGGGCCAGCACCATGCCGATGGCGACGCCCTCGCCATGCAGCAGCCGGTCGGAAAAGCCGGTTGCCGCCTCGAGCGCGTGGCCGAAGGTATGGCCGAGGTTGAGGAGGGCGCGGACACCGGTCTCCTTCTCGTCGGCCAGCACGAACCGGGTCTTGGCGGCGCAGGCGCGGGCGATGGCCTCGGCGCGGGCGGGACCGCCATCGAAGATCTCCTGCCGATGCGCTTCGAGCCAGAAGAAGAACGTCTCGTCGTCGATCAGCCAGTACTTCACCACCTCGGCATAGCCGGCGGAAAACTGCCGCGGCGGCGCCGCGGAGAAATGCTGGCGCTGCTCGCCGGATCGACAGCAGCTCCGAAGAGGGGCAGGAAATCCGCGCCGAAGGCGGGGCGGTCAACATGCGGCTCAAGCGCGGCCAGGGAATGGCCTCCATCGCCTGGGGCGCCGGCGGCGGCCCGCCCGCCTACGCAACCGTTCGCATGAACCCGGACGGGACGATCGACGTCCTCACCGGATCGCAGGACCTGGGCACCGGCGCGCGGACCGTGCTCGCCCAGATCGCCGCAGAAGCAATCGGTGCGAGTATCGCTGATGTCCGCACGGTGCTCGGTGACACGGAGCGGCTGCCGTATACAAGTAATTCGTGGGGGTCACAAACGACGGCATCGGTTGGACCGGCCGTTCGGATGGCTGCGGAGGACGCGCGCGCGAAATTGCTCGATGCAGCATCCGCGATGCTCGATGCATCGGCAGATTCGCTCGAAGCCCGACAGAGCATCGTGCGCGTGCGCGACGATCACGATCGGGGCGTTACTTTCGCGCAAATTGGCGAGAGGCTCGGCGACATCATGATTCTCGGCCAAGGGAGCCGCGGCCCGAATCCCGACAATACCGCGATGTCGGCGTTCGGCGCGCAATTCGCCGAAGTCGAGGTGGACGTCGAGACGGGCCGGGTCCGCGTGCTGCGCCTTGTCGCCGCCCACGACAGTGGACGCATCATCAATCCGCGACTCGCCGAGAGCCAGCTCGAGGGCGGCATTCTCCAGGGAATCGGCTTCGCGCTGTTCGAGGAGCGCGTGCTCGACGAGACGCTCGGGTTACCGCTCAACCCAACGATGCACGATTACAAGATTCCGACTCTGTCCGATGTCCCGCGAATAGAGGCGTTCTTCGTTCCCGGCGCGGACACGGTCGCGAATCACACCGGCGCGAAGGGACTCGCGGAGCCGCCGATAATCGGGGTGGCGCCGGCGATCGCGAACGCGGTCGCGGATGCGCTGGGCGTTGAAGTGCTGGAGCTGCCGTTGACGCCATGGAGAGTTCTAGACGCGTTGTCGGCTGCGGAAAAAACCGGATAGCAGGCGCGGATAAGACTGGCCGCGGATTTTCGCGGAGGCGGCGGAACGGACGCGGGTACCGCTGCATGTTTTGGCTCGTGGCGGTCGACTCCATAGTGCCAAGAGAACAAGACAACTGGTTTATCAGCGTTGTTTCCGCTCTTTCCGGCTCTTTCCGCGGCCGGTAGTTGCAGTTGCCGCGGTAAATTCCGGAGTACACATCCGCTACTTGTGCAGCTCCGGATTCTCCCGATACAACGTGGCGGTGCGCCCGATGACCTGCACGACGTCCGCGCTCACCTGGGAAGCGACGTCATTGACGACGTGCTTCGGCTTCCCCTCGAAGGTCTTCGCGAACTGGACCTTCACCAGCTCCTGCGTGCGGAGCATGTCGTCGAGCGTCTGTCTGACGGCCTCCGTCACACCCTGATGCCCGATGTGCACCATGACCGGCAAATGATGCGCCTGGCCGCGCAGCGAGGCGCGCTGTTTCGACGTCAGCGTCATTGGCCGACGCTGGGTCGCGCCTGGCGCAGAAGCGGATAGGGGTTGATGGGCTCACCGACCCAGTACTTCCCGTCGGGAGGCATACGCATCACCTGAAAGTGAAGGTGCGGGACATCCTTCGGCGCGTTCCCCGTCGTGCCGACGTATCCAATGGTGTCACCACGCATCAGCGGACGTCCCGAATAGGCATTGGTGTGGTACCGATCGAGATGCGCGTAGTAGTAGACGAACTTTTCCTCGAGATCAGTCGCGTAGATCGTCGTCCCGCCCTTGGCGTTCTTCGTGAGGCGCAAGATGCGTCCGTCGTCCACCGACAGGACCGCCGACCCGCGCGGCGCCATGATGTCGATTGCCTGGTGCCTCCGCACCCCGCCATCACGAGGATCGTCGAACGAATCATCGAGACGAGCGCTGTCCAGCCCCGCGACGGGAAAGAAGAGGCTTCCGAGATGCGCAACGGCGGTCGCATCGGCGGGAGCAGCGGGTGGGGCAACGTGAGGCTCGGCCTGTTGTCTGGGCGCCGGCGCAGGCACCACGACCCAAGGAGAACGCTGCGAACAGGCGGTGGCTAGAAAGAGCAGCGCGAGAGTCGAGGGGCGGATCATGATGGGCGGGTGGCGGTCGCCTATTCGACGCCGCCAGGCGTGACGAGGCAACACCGGATCCGCCCTTACAGCCGCGTTATTGCAGGCCCACCGTTCGCAAGACTGCCTGAAACCGCGGACTTCTCCTGACCGGATCAAACATCGATGCCGCCAGGGGCTGTACCGTGAAAATCGGCGCGTGGGCGCGGGCCGCGCTCTCGAGATTCGTCAGCGCGCTGGCCGTGTCGCCGAGGCCGATCTGCACCAGCGCCAGCGCACCCTGGGAATCCGGATCGCGTTTTGTCGATAGCGCCTGGGCCATCGCTTCCGCGTTTTGCCGCTTGCCGCCGACGGCATATGCGTAGCCGAGCATACCCTGCGCGTACGGCGAATCGTTGCTCAAGCCCAGCGCGGGCTCCAGCTCGCGGATTGCTTCCGCGGTGCGGTTCCCGAGCAGGTGTCCCAGTCCGAGCACGAGCCGTGGCAGGAAGAGGGTCGAATCCAGCTCCACGGCTCGGCGGGCTTGCGCGATGGCCTCGGCGTCACGCTTGGCGACCGAGAGCGCCATCGAGTACGAGCTCGCGATGACCGGCGACACGGGATCCAGCTCCGCGGCGCGCTTGAGCTGCGCGATCGCGTCCGGCATGCGGTTCTGGACCATGAGCATCTCGCCGTACCACTGATGCGCCGCCGCGTAGCGCGGGTCCAGCGCAATCGCGCGCCGCAGGTCCCGCTCCGCTTCTCTCCACCGCCACCTGCCGCCCAACAACACGGCGCGCGACGCATAAGCGTCCGCGAGCGCGCTGTCGAGTTGAATCGCGATCGTCGCCGCCGTGAGCCCCGCGGTGAAGAACGTGTCCTGCGGCGCGCGTGAGTAGAGCGGAAGCACGCTGTACACGCCGGCCATGCCGGCATAGGCTCGCGCGAACCGGGGGTCCGTCTGTGTCGCTCGGCGAAACAGATCGAGGGCGCGACGCAGCGCGGGCTCGCCACGCTGCTCGAAGAAGTGACGGCCACGGAGATAGAGATCGTACGCGTCGTCGCTCGCGGTGCCCCGTTCGGCCGCGATGTTCGTTGCCCCGCCCGCCCGGCTCCCGCCGATCTGGGCGCCAAGCGCGTCCGCGATCGCCCCGGAGATTTCGTCCTGCACCGCGAACACGTCCTTGAGCTCGCGCTCGAACATGTCCGACCAGATCATGAATCCGTCGTCGGTATTCGTGACGCGGGCGGTCACGCGCAGGCGATTTCCATCGCGCTGCACGGTACCCTCGAGGACGCGTCCGACGTTCAGCGCCTTTCCGATTTCGGCCGCGGAGCTGAACTTCTCGCGCGCCGAAGTCGCCACCGATCGCGATGTCACGCGAATACCCGGCACCCGGCCGAGCACGTTGATCAGATCGTTCGTGAGGCCTTCGGCGAGATACGCGTCGGTCGTGTCGCGTCCGATGTTCACGAACGGGAGGACGACGATTGAACGGGCACGCTCCGCCGCGGCCGTGGCGACGGCCTGGCCCGCGGGAACGACGGCCGGCCCGCTCGACGTTCCCCGGGCCCATATGATGCCTCCGATGATCGCGACGATCGCGACGATCGCGAGGATCGCGACGACCGCGATGGCGCTCATGACGAGCGGCCGGCGGCGTTTGACCGCGGTGATCGGCGCGGAGGCAAACGCGCCACTCACCATGTCCGGATGCTCGAGCAGCTCGGCCAGCTCGCGCGCGCTCTGCGGCCGTTTGTCCCGCTCCTTTTCGAGACACTGCATGACCAGCGCCGCGAGCGCCGCCGGAACGTCGGTGCGACGCGCGGCCATCGGCGGCGGCGTGGCGGTGAGCTGCGCGGCCAGCAGCGCCTGCGGCGTCTTGTTCTTGAACGGCACCTGACCGGTGAGCATCTCGTACGCCATGATGCCGAACGAGTAAATGTCCGCGCGGTGATCAGTCGCGGGATCGGCGGCGGCCTGCTCGGGAGCCATATACGACGGCGTGCCGAGGGTCGTGCCGAGCTGTGTCAGCGCTGACCGGCTGGTCGCGGTCGTGCCTGCCTTTTTAGACGCGGTTTCCTGCTCGGGGTCCGTCGCGATCGAGCCGAGCAGCGCTTTCGCGATTCCGAAGTCCGTCACCGTGGCCGACGTCCCAGCCAGCAGCACGTTGTCGGGCTTGATGTCTCGGTGAACCACGCCACGTTCGTGCGCGTACGCCAGAGCGCGTGCCACGTCCTTGAGGATGCTTACGGTGCGTCCAACCGTCAGCCGCCCATCGCGCTCGATGCGAGTGCGCAGCGACTCGCCTTCGACGAACGGCATCGTGAAATACGGCATGCCGTCGATCTCGCCGGCCGCGATCACGCCGACGATGTGCGGGTGCTGAAGCGTCGCGGCGAGGAGGATTTCTCGCTTGAATCGGTCCACCGAGACCGACGCCCCGAGCTCCGGCGGAAGTACCTTCACCACCACGCGACGACCGAGCGATCCGTCGAGAGCAACGAACACGCGAGACATCCCGCCTCCGGTGAGCTCGCGCTCAATCGTGAAGGCGGGGCCCAACGACTGTTGAAGCCCTTCTCTCAGGTCGTTCATCTATGGCGAAACAGCGAGAGCTCGCGGCAGGGTAGGTGCTTCTGTGGCACGAAGATATGACGATACTGCCAAAGGTTTGACACCTGGTGAAGGGTTCTTGGTTGATGGCACCCTATTCCCTTATCTTTGCCAACATGACACACGTTCCGCGCTACGTCCCCGCCAGGACTAACGATGGCTGGGGGATCGTCGGCCTGATTGGGCTCATAACCGTCGCGCTCATCATTGCGGTCACGATGATCCATAAGCGGACGTACAAACATCCGACCGATCCAACGCTTCAGACGAGCGGGGCAAAAGGCGCGGCCGCACACTAGCGCACACTAGCTCGTCTTGCAGTGGGCGCACGGTGTGGACATGATGTCCCTTGTGCGCGCGTTCTCATACCAGCGGGCGACGTCTTTCGCTGAAGCGGCCGCTCTCCTTGGCCATCCCGATGCGCAGCCGCTCGGCGGCGGCACGGACCTGCTGGTCTGTGTCGAAGAAGGGCTTGCGTCGCCATCGACGCTCGTGGACTTGCGGACGATCGATGGGAGCGACGTCCTCGCCGAGCTGCCGCGGGGCGGCCTTCGCATTGCCGCAGCCGCGCTCATCCACGACATCGCTGCCAATCCACTGGTGCGCCAGCGGTTTCCCGCTCTCGCGCTGGCGTGTGAGTCGGTCGGCTCGCCGGCGCTCCGCCACATGGGCACGATCGGAGGCAACCTCTGTCAGCGTCCGCGGTGCTGGTATTTGCGTCGAGCTGTTCCCTGTCTCAAGAATGGCGGAAGCACATGTCCCGCCCGCGACGGCGAGAACCAGTATCATGCGATCCTCGAGGGCGGACCCTGCTATATCGTTCACCCGTCAGATCCCGCGGTCGCGCTGGCCGCGCTCGACGCCCGGCTGGAGATCACGGCCGGCGACGCCACGCGCACGATCCCGATAGCTGAGTTCTACGTGCTGCCCCGCGATCGCATGGATCTCGAGACGGTTTTGAGACCAGGCGAATTGATCAGCGGGGTCGTCATCAGCGGCGAGGCCGCGGGAGGCCGACAACTGTATCGAAAGTTGATCCAGCGGGGCGCCTGGGACTTTGCGCTCGCGAGCATCGCCGGCACCCGGCGGGCTGACGGGAGCGTGCGGATGGCGCTGGGCGGCGTTGCTCCGCGACCGTGGCGCGTTCCGGGGTCCGTGGAGGAGGACGTGGCATCCGGCGGGCTGGACGAAGACTCCATCCTCGCTCTGGCCGAGCGTGCCCTCTACGATGCCGAGCCGCTGTCGAAGAATGGGTACAAGATCGCGCTCGCTGCGTCGCTGTTGCGGGATGCGATGCGAGAGTTATCGGCATGACCTCAGGCGCTGATGCTTGGTTGGTGGATGAGCGGTGGTTCAAGGCGTACCCACTCATCGAGGACACGACGATTGGCCGAGGCGCGCAATGCGTGATTATTTTGCGCGATCCCGCGGTGTCCCGGGTTCACGCGGAAGTCAAGCGGGAGCACAATGAATACGTGCTCCACGCGCACGGGTCATCCGGTACGAAAATGAACGGGGCTCGCGTCACTACCGCCACGCTGCTCCAGGAAGGCGATGTCGTCGAGATCGCGTTCACGACACTGCGATTCACGAGGCATGCGCCAACGGGCGAGATGTTCGTCGTGCCGCAGGACAGTGCCACGACTTCCGATCGGAACGAAACGCCCACCCGGGCGACGCTCCACGCGTTGCATCCGATTACGATCGTGTCTCGCTGGCCGCGATATTGGCGCCTCGTCGTCATGGCCGCGCTGCTCTTGCTCGTGATCGCGATCTGCGCCGCGGTCTCGTGACTGTGGCTGGCCTGCTTACCCGCCACCCTAATACCGACTAATTTTATACTGATTGATACGGCACTCCTGGCGTGGATTGCGCCGTCGCCGTAACACGTTGTCGGACAGGCAGTTAGCCGAGGCAGTGATGAGTTCGCAAATCGACAGCCTTATCGCGCGTGAGTACGCGGCCGGCTTCGTCACGGAGATCGAGCAGGATACGCTGCCGCCCGGACTGAACGAAGACGTCGTCCGCGAGATCTCACGATTGAAGAACGAGCCGCCGTTCATGTTGGAGTGGCGGCTGAAAGCCTATCGGCGGTGGCTCACGATGAAGGAGCCACACTGGCCGAACGTCCATTATCCGCCAATCGACTATCAGGCCGCGAGCTACTTCTCGGCGCCGCGGAAGAAGACGCCCCTCGGATCGCTCGAGGACGTGGATCCGGAGATTCTCAAGACGTACGAGAAGCTCGGCATCCCCCTGCTCGAGCAGAAGCGCCTCGCGGGCGTCGCGGTGGACGCCATCTTCGATTCCGTATCCGTCGGCACGACCATGCGTGACGAGCTGGCGAAGCACGGCATCGTCTTCTGTTCGTTCGGCGAAGCGGTGCACTCGCATCCCGACCTCGTCGAGAAGTATTTGGGTTCCGTGGTGCCCTACAGCGACAATTTTTTTGCTGCATTGAACAGTGCCGTTTTTTCCGATGGTTCCTTCTGCTACATCCCCAAAGGGGTGCGCAGCCCGATGGAGCTGTCCACGTATTTCCGCATCAATGCGGCGGACACCGGACAGTTCGAGCGGACGCTGATCGTGGCGGACGAAGGCGCGTACGTCAGTTATCTCGAGGGGTGCACGGCGCCGAAGCGGGACACCAACCAGTTGCACGCCGCGGTCGTCGAGCTCGTGGCGCTCAAGGGCGCGACCGTGAAGTACTCCACCGTTCAGAACTGGTACGCGGGCGACAAGGAAGGCAAAGGGGGCATCTACAACTTCGTCACCAAGCGCGGTATGGCCTTCGAGAACGCGAAGATCTCGTGGACGCAGGTCGAGACGGGATCGGCGATCACCTGGAAGTATCCGTCCGTGGTGCTGCGGGGCGACAACTCGGTGGGCGAATTCTATAGCGTGGCGGTTGTCAACAACCGCCAACAAGCGGACACCGGCACGAAGATGATCCACATGGGGAAGAACACGAAGTCGACGATCGTCTCGAAGGGGATCAGCGCGGGTCAGGGGAACAACTCGTACCGCGGCAAGGTGAAGGTGC
>JBBDXZ010000022.1:0-8296 GCA_040902075.1 Gemmatimonadaceae bacterium | reverse complement strand
CCTAGCACCTAGCACCTAGCACCTAGCACCTAGCACCTAGCACCTAGCACCTAGCTTTACTGCCTCGTAATAATCCCGAGAATCTCGCCGCCGCCGAAGTTCACGCTGTGCACGTTGACGTAGAGCTTGGCGTTGTTGAGCAACACCTTCAGTGAGTCGCTGCTGATGGTTGCTGTCGGGCCGACCTTGAGGTCGATGGTACCTGACCCGGTTCCGGATGTGGCGCCAAGGGTGATTGTACGGCCATTGTTTGGGTCGTTGAAATTGATCAACACGCCGGCAGCGGCATTTCCTGTCGCTAATATCGGCCCGTGGATGTGGGCGTTGTTCGAGTTGCTCGTCAGTCCGGTGAACGTGACGTTGTACGTCAAGATATCGTTCTCGCCGAGCGTCGCGGTGAACGTACCGGTGGCGCTTGTGGTCACGGCGGTCGGACGTTCGTTCGCGCCGAGCAACGTGGCCGAGTACGTAATGGGAGGATCGGTGGAATCTTCACACGCGGTCGCGATTCCCGCGACTGCCGCAAGTAGCATCAAAGCTCGTCCACGCATAACACCACCTCGTTGTTCGATTGTTTTCGGGCGTAAGCTCCCCGTACGCAACCGCGCAATCAGTGGGTTTGGTCACCTAGGGCCACTGGAAGATCTGCTCCGGAACGGCAGACAGGCGAGCCCATCGGATGCGGTGCGGCTCGAACCAGAAGCCCCGCGTGGGTTCGCGCACGGTGAAGCGCAGTTCCGGTCGTGCGCCTTGTCTCCTGGAGAGTGGAAGGGCCAGCTCCGCTCGAACCGTGCGTTGTGAGCGTGCGGGAATTGCCGCGAGAACCGCGGCCCCCACGCTGGTTCTGAGCGGGGTATCGATGCCGAAGGGAACGTCGCCGCGCCATATCCTCCCGGCGTCCACAAAGGCGGCGGCACCGATGGCGGCGCGCGATTGCTTATATCGCGCCAGGTCGAAGCGCTGCTCGAACCTCCCGAGCACGCGCTGCCCGCCCGCCTCGAGCGACCGGGCATAACCGCGCACGCCGCCGCGCCTGTCGCCCAGCTCTAATTGGAAAGGCAGGATCGTGCGCCACCCCGCCGTTGCTTCGACCGACAGCTCGGATACCCATCGACGTCTCGGCTGGAAATACCACGCGGCCCGCCCGCTCGCGATGAGATGCTTCCAATCTTGGCGCTCGAGATCGAGGCGGGATTCCGCTTCGATCCGGGCACCGGCGAAGGTTCTGAGCGACCGGCCCCCGACGTACGCGTCGACCGACGCGAACGATTCGCGCAAAGGAACGCGCGCCCAGGGCCGCATGCCGAGCATCGTCGCGATCTGCGTTCCCGTGGCGACGTCTTGTTCCGCCTCCAGCGCGTCGAGCCCTCGCATGCGCGAGTATGAAAGGGCGCGCACTCCGACCACGCTGGCGATGCTCGTCGCGTCATACGGGGAATAGCGCCGAATCCCCGCGGTGTCCGCCGTCGCCGGCGGAACCAGCCGCCCACTCAAAGTATCGATCAAGGAAAACTCGTGACGCGGAACGATGCGCTCGCCGAGCACCATCGCGCCGACGAGCCCCAGCTTGCGCGGAGGGCCGAAGCGAACGACGCCGCCCACGTTCCACATCGCGCGATCCACGGGTTGGAGAAGCACCATCCGGTTCGGTAGACGCAGATGCGCGAAATCCTTGCTCATCGAGTAGCCGGCATGCCACGCGACGAGCTGGAGATCGGTATAAAACGGGTGGTGCAGGCCGCCAGAAAAATATTCGCCAAGTGGACGCCGCTGTCCCTCGGCGAAGATCGCGTATGGACGCCCGAGCAACTGGCGATGCGTGATCTTTCCGCCAAAACCGTCGCGAAGCCCGCGTCCGTCTTCCCACCTGCCCTCGACATGCATTCCCGCGCCGAGGAGGTTCATGGTGCCGAGATTGAGCGCTTGGATCTTGGCTCCGCGCAGACGTGCGCCTGCCACGACAGGCACCTCGTCTATCGTGGAGACGTTGACCCAAATGCTGTCACGGATCTGCGTCGTGGTGACGGTTGCGTCGGCGAGGAACGGCTGCGCGCGCAGAATGCGCTCCGACTCGCTGCGGCGAAATTCCGTGCATCCCAGCCCCGGATCGAGCGACACAAACCGGCGGACCAGCCCGGAGGCGGTCGTCTGGTGGTGCAGGCCTAGAGATCGGGCGAACCGGCGCCACCATCCGCCGGCGCCGCGGAACGAGGGCCGGTTTGTCTCGACGCCCACGTGTTGAACGGTTACCCCGTCGCACTGCATGGTGCTGTCCGGGGGGGAGGGGGGCGCCTGCGCCGGCAACTCGCGCGTGAGTGGTCCGAGGTACGCGGCCAGGGCCACTAACGTTATGTGCGGAAAGCGCTTCAGAGGTGGCCGAACCGTCATATGAGGTGGCAAGAACTCACGTGGGCGCAAAGGATGTGCCCGTTGACCTACCCCCATCCGTTACATGATTGTAACAGGGTCGCGCTCATTACCTCACCACACGCCGATCATTTTGTCGCGCGTGCAACGACTTCGTGGTGAAATCGGATTGAAGCCCAGCTCGGAGCGAACCGGTCAGGCCGGGGATCGCATTCTCGTGGTCGACGATGAGCCGGACATCATCGCGCTCGTGGCGTATCACCTGGCACGCTCGGGCTATCGCGTCTCGACGGCGTCGACGGGAACGGAGGCGCTGCAGGCCGCGCGCGACGAGCAGCCCGCGCTCGTCGTGCTCGACTTGATGCTGCCCGAGCTGTCGGGCTTCGAGGTTCTGGAGCGGTTGCGCGCGGACCGGACGCTCGCGGACATTCCCGTCCTGATGCTGACCGCGCGGCGAGACGAGCCGGATCGCGTACAGGGCCTTTCCCTGGGCGCGGACGATTATCTCGTGAAGCCCTTCAGCCCGCAGGAGCTCGTGCTTCGGGTTCGCAACATCCTGCGCCGGAGCCGCACGAAGGTCGCCGAGCGTCGCAATGCGATCGATCTCGGCGCGGTCGAGATCGACAAGGACGCGCACACGGTGACGGCGGACGGACAGCTGATCGACCTCACCGCCACCGAGTACAAATTGCTCCTGACCCTGGCGGATCGGCGCGGGCGGGTGCAAAGTCGGGCGCAACTACTCGAGATCGTATGGGAGTCTGCTCCCGATATTCAGACGCGAACCGTGGACATGCACGTGCAGCGCTTGCGCGCCAAGCTGGGCGCATCCGGCGAGATGATCGAGACGGTGCGGGGTTTCGGCTACCGGTTGCGGAGAGGGGGGGCGGCGGGCGGCGAACGGTGACCCTCGAGTGAGACTCGCGCAGCGGCTGCTGCTCGGCGCGGCCCTGATCGTTTCGGTGCTCACCGTGGTCGCGGTCACGCTGAGCGGGCAGCGGTTGCGCAATCAGCTCGAGCAGCTCACGACGATGCAGCTCGCCACCGAGGCGCGCCTCGTCGCGCAACAGTGGCATCCCGATCTTCCCGCCGACGCCCTCGCCGATTCAGCCGGCGCCGCGCTGGGCCAGCGCGTGACGCTCATCGATTCCTCGGGGCGCGTGCTTGGCGACAGCGAGTTCAGCGGGCCCGCGCTGGCGGCGCTCCAGAATCACAACAGTCGCGCGGAGATCGTCGAGGCGCGGCAGGGCGGCCAGGGGTTTTCGAGGCGCATCAGTCCGTCCGAAGGAGATGAGGAGCTGTACGTCGCCGTGCCGGCGGGAAGGGGCCGGATCGCCCGGGTCTCGATCGGTACCGCGCAAGTCGAAGCGATCGTGGCGCGCGCGCGACGCGACGTGTTCGTCTCAGGACTCATCGCGCTCGTGATCGCGCTCGCATTGGCTGCTGTGTTTTCACGGCAAGTATCCAAGCCAATCATCGAGCTGCGCGACGTGGCGGCCGCGATCGCCGCGGGCAACTTGGCGCGGCGCCCCGCTCTATCCGCGCCCGGCGAAGTGGGGGAGCTGGCCTTCGCGATTCGGCGCATGGCGGACCAGCTCGAGGGCCGCATGCAGGCCCTCGAGACGGAGGACGAGTTTCTCGCGGCGCTCGTCGAAGCGCTGAACGAGGGGGTCGTCGCGGTGGACCGCCAGCGCCGCGTGATTCGGATCAACCGGAGCGGGCGCCAATTGCTGGCCGTCCAGACGGACGCGCCGTTCTCCGTAGACTTGCTTCCCCGCGACCGCACCCTGCAGGACGCGCTTGCTGAAGCGCTCGATGGCCGTGTCGTGGACCGGGTCGAAACGCAGATCGGCGCTCGCACGCTGGCGCTCACGGCTCGACCGCTCGGCGTCGCGGGGGCGGGGGGAGCGGTGCTCGCCCTGTTCGATCTCACGGGGTTGCGTCGACTTCAAACCGTTCGCCGTGACTTTGTGGCCAATGTGTCGCACGAGCTCAAGACGCCGCTCACCGCCATTCGTGGATTCGCCGAGACGCTCACGTCCGAGCTGGCAGCCGACGTACCGCACGCGCAGTTCGCCGAGACGATCCGAGCCAACGCACAGCGGATGCAGCGCCTCATCGACGATCTGCTCGATCTGTCGCGGATCGAGTCTGGGGGCTGGGTCCCGACGCCCGCGATCGTGGACATCGCGTCCGCGACGACCGAGGCAGTTGAATCCAGCCGTGAAGAAGCGAGCAAACGGGGCTCGTCCGTCCACATTGAGCTCGGGCGCAACGCCGCAACCCTGCGTGCGGACCCGATGGCCGTACGTCAAGCACTCGAGAATCTCGTCGAGAACGCCGTCCGGTACACGCCCTCCGGCGGGAAGATTACCGTCTTCTCGCGCGCGCACGATCATGGCGTGATTCTGGGCGTCAGCGACACGGGCTCCGGCATCGCGAGCGAACATCTCCCCCGGATCTTCGAGCGATTCTATCGCGTCGATCCCGCGCGGTCGCGCGCGGCCGGTGGTACGGGATTGGGACTGGCCATCGTCAAGCACCTCGTCGAGGCGCATGGCGGCACCGTCCACGCCGAGAGCCAACCGGGGCGCGGCACCATCGTAACGCTCTTCTTCCCCGGCGCGTCGTAACGTGGCTAGGTGCGCCCGCCACGGCGTAGAAACGCGGCGAAATCGGCGGGAAGACCGCTCGCGAGGATCGCGGATGCCGCCTGCTCGACGTCGTACGCGACACGCACAAACTGAACATCGATCTTGGCGGCGGCGTTCACCTCGACGATGACGTAGCCCGCGCGCGGATCGCCGTCTTTCGGACGACCGACGCTGCCCGTGTTCACGAAATGGATACCGTCGATCACACGATGCCAGGGAAGATGCGTGTGTCCGAACGCGATGAGATCCCCGGCCTTGGCGCCCGCGACCTCGGCCATCTTCAGGCAGAAGGTGTCTGGCCGGTCTTCAGTCCAGTAGAGCGTATTCAGCGTCGGCGTGCCGTGCACCAATACGAAGGTCGGACCCGAGAGATGGCCGCCGAGCGGGCGCACGTCGAGTCGAAACGGCAGTAACCCGAGGAGCTTCTTCGTTTCCGCGCTGACGTTGCGTCGCGTCCAGTTATAGCTCAGGTGCGACAACTCCTCCTGACGCGGATTCTCGTATTTGCAGCCACAGTGTTTGTAGTCAGTCGCAACAGTCGAGTCGTAGTTCCCAGCGACACCGGATATGCCTGCGTCAGCAAGGAGAGCGGTGACCTCATTCGGCCAGGGCGCATATCCCACCAGGTCCCCCAGATGGTACGTCTCATCGATTCCACGTTGCGCGATGTCCGAGAGCACAGCTTGGAGCGCTGGCAGGTTCGCGTGAACGTCGGATATCAGCGCAAGACGAATCATGTCAACGAAGGATATCACCGAGATGAGAATCGACGAGCCACCGCATGCGTCTCTGTTACGCGTTCGTGACGGCGCCGTCGTAGAGGCGAGATGGGGTTTCCGCAGTCTGCACCGCGACCGCCGTTCGGCTGTTTACTTCGATACTCCTTCGTCACTGTTCCGCTACGGAGAATACAATGCGCTACCGCGCGCTCCAGTCCCTCGCCGTCGCCGCACTCCTGTCGCCCTCGCTGCTCATCAGCCAGGGATCGCAGCCATCGGGACCGCCACTGGATTTTTCGGGCTTGATCTTCGGCAACTATCAGTGGCGCACCGACGCGGCCGCGAAAGCACAAACCGGTGGCAAGTCGCCGAACAAGTTCGACCTGGGACGCGTGTACCTCAATTTCAGAATGCCCGCCGGCGACAAAGGCAGCATTCGCGTCACGACCGACATCTTCCAGCAGACGGGCGGCGCGGCCGCCTACTACGGCGGTTGGACCATCCGGCTGAAGTACGGCTACTTCCAGTACGATTTCACGCGGAATCTCGCCGGCGTGCAGGGGCTCGCCGCCCTGGCGCGAATCGGCATGGTGACCAATGTCGTCGTCGAGCACATCGATTCGTACTGGCCGCGTTACCTCGGAGTGAACGCGGTCGAGACACACGGCTTCTTCGCCTCGGCCGACGTCGGAGCGGCCTCGCTTCTGACGCTGCCGAAGCGGCGTGGCGAGGTCTACCTCACGGTGATGAACGGCTCGAACTACACGGCCGCCGAGAACGACCGGTTCAAGGACGTCGCCGGCCGGTGGTCTTTCACGCCATTCGCGAATGACTCCGGATTCCTGCGGACGCTGGCCATCACCCCGTGGTACTCGAAGGGCGCGTCGGCGAGCGCTTTCTTCAATGGCGGCGCCGGCCAGGTCGGACCAGTCACTGAAGGGCTTCAGAAGGATCGTCGCGGGCTCTTCGCCGGCGTCCGCGATCGCCGGCTCACGGCCGGCGCCGAGTTCTCGCAGCGCATCGAGGACATCGAGAGCGGGGCCAACACCGTTGCCTCGCCGCGCGCCGTGCGGAACCGGACGAGCGATCTGGTCTCGGGATTCGCGCTGGTGAGGCCGCTCGAGCTCATGGACGCGAAGAAACGGTCGCGCTTCGGGCTGTTCGGACGCTTCGACGAGTTCGAGCTCGACGACCTGACCAATGCGTCGACCCGCCTCACGTGGTTCGGCGCCTTCTGGGATCTGAATCCGAGGGCGACGGTAACCCTGGACTTCCAGGAGCTGCGGCCCAAGGTCGGGACGGTCACGGTCCCGCAGAAGACGGTCTTCATGCACTGGGTCGCGTACTTCTAGACGGTCGTTACGGGTTCGTTACATCACTGTCACAACTGCTTGAACGGCTCCGTGGAGGTTCCACATCGAACCTCTACGGAGCTTTTTCGTGATCCTCGCGACACGATTCCTCGCTAGCATAAGCGCGCTCGCCCTGATCGCCGCTTGCGCCAGAGACAAAACGGGCTCGGCGGGCGGGACGACCGGCGCTGCTGCTTCGGGCGTCGATCTCACCGGTGCAGGCGCGACTTTCCCCAATCCGATCTACGCGAAGTGGTTCTCGGACTACGCGGCGAAGACTGGCGTGCGGATCAACTATCAGTCGATCGGGTCCGGCGGGGGCGTGCGTCAAATCCAGGAACAGACGGTCGATTTCGGCGCCACGGACGGCCCGATGTCGGACGAGGAGCTGAGCCGAGCGAAGGGCGGCCCCTTGATGCACTTCCCCACTGTCCTCGGCGCGGACGTCCTTGGTTACAATCTGCCCGGCGTCAGCCAGCGGTTGAAACTCAGCGGAGACGCCATCGCGGACATCTACCTCGGCAAGGTCACCAAATGGAACGACCCGCGGATCGCGACTCTGAATCCGGGTGTATCGCTCCCCAACTCCGACATCCTGGTCGTGCATCGATCGGATGGCAGCGGAACGACCTACGTGTTCACGGACTATCTCGCCGCGGTCAGTCCGGAGTGGAAGCGTGTCGTCGGTCGCGGTAAGGAGGTGAAGTGGCCCACGGGCATCGGCGCGAAGGGCAATGAAGGAGTCGCGGGTCAGGTCAAACAGACACCCGGCTCCATTGGTTACATGGAGCTTGCGTATGCCAAACAGAACAATCTCGCGCATGCGCTCGTGAAGAATGCCGCCGGCAACTTTGTCGAGGCGACGATCCCCTCGATCACGGCGGCCGCCGAGGGTGCCGCGCTTCCGCCGAACACGGACTACCGCGTGTCGATCGTGAATGCGCCGGGCGCGAACGCCTACCCAATCTCGTCCTTTACCTGGCTCCTGATCTACCGCAATCAGACTGACGCCGCGAAGGCGCAAAAGCTCAAGGACTTTTTGCGGTGGGCTTATAGCGACGGGGAGCAGCTGGCAGGCGCGCTCGACTATGCTCCGCTTCCGGGTGAAATGGCGCAGAGGCTTACGGCACGACTCGACTTGATTCAGGCCGGCACCACGCAATGACCACCGACGGTCCCGCGGCCGATCTCACGGCCGCGGCGC
>JBBDXZ010000021.1:3826-8310 GCA_040902075.1 Gemmatimonadaceae bacterium | reverse complement strand
GGTCGAGCTGCTCTCAGGCGTGCGCGCCGGTGAGACGATCGGTTCACCGATCGCGATGCTGATCCGCAACCGTGACTGGAAGAATTGGCAGGAGACGATGGATCCGGCGCCTCGCACCGGAGACGTCGCTCCGAGCGACAGCGCGGGGTCCGCGGGCAAAGCCCTTCGCAAACGCGCGGTCACGCGAGTGCGTCCCGGGCATGCCGATCTCACGGGTCTCCTCAAGTATGACCGTCAGGACGCGCGCGACATTCTCGAGCGGGCCTCGGCTCGCGAGACGACGGCGCGGGTCGCGATCGGCGCGGTCTGTCGCAGGTTCTTGGAGGAATTCGGCGTCCGTATCGGCAGTCACGTGGTGCGGCTCGGCGACATCGTCGCGCAACGTCCAGAGCCGTTTCCCGACGACATCAACGTCGCGGCAGACGGATCGCAGCTACGGACCCTCGATCCCGACGCCGAGCGGCGCATGGTCGAGCGCATCGACGCGGTAAAGCGTGAGGGGAACACCCTCGGTGGCATCACCGAAGTCGTCGCGATGGGCGTGTGCGTCGGATTGGGTTCCCACACCGCCTGGGATCGCAAGCTCGACGGGCGAATTGGGCGCGCGATGTTGTCCATCCCGGCAGTGAAGGGTGTGGAGATCGGGATGGGGTTCGATGCGACACGCGTCCCCGGTTCGCAGGTGCATGATGAGATCGAGCCTGATCCGGGCAACGTGCTCACGGGAGGCGTTCGTCGAAAGACCAACCGCGCAGGCGGGCTGGAAGGCGGGATGACCACCGGCGAGCCTGTTGTGGTGCACGTGGCGATGAAGCCAATCAGTACGCTCATGAAGCCGCTTGGCACCATAGACGTCGCGACCGGTGCGCCGGCCGAGGCGACCGCCGAGCGCAGCGACGTGACCGCGGTGCCCGCGATGGGGGTGATCGCGGAAGCCATGCTCGCAATCGTCCTCGCGGACGCCATGTTAGAGAAGTTCGGTGGGGACTCGCTACGGGAAACGAGGTACAACTACGATGGATACCTTTCGCACATCAAAAACCATCGGGGCCGTCGACCCGAGTAAGCCACACATTGTGCTCGTCGGCCTGCCGGGCGCGGGAAAGTCCACGATTGGCGCAATGGTAGCCGAAAAGCTCGGCAAGACATTCCTTGACTTCGACGCCGAAATCGAGCGGCGCGAGGGCATGCCCATCACGCAGATCTTCGGCGAGCGGGGCGAGGCAGGCTTCCGGCAACTCGAGCGTAAGCTGACCGAAGAGGTGAAGGAGTTCGGCAACATGGTTCTGGCGCCAGGGGGAGGTTGGATCACTGACCCCGAGGTCGTGGCCCTGATTCGGCCTCCGGCGATCATGGTGTACCTCAGGGTCAAACCGGAAACTGCCCTGAAACGCCTGTCTGGGGAGGCGGGCAGTCGTCCCCTCCTGAACCGGCCGGACGCCTTGGGTGAGCTCAACAAGCTCTTCGAGCAGCGAAGAGTCGCCTATCAGGCCGCCAATTTTGAGATAGGGACCGAACTGCTTACCCCACAGCAGGTTGCGCAGCAGATCATCGCCAAGATCAGCAGCAGCTAGCGCAATACTGGCGCATTGGCCGCGCAATGCTGGCCCTACCCATTGACGGCGCCGCTAGCTTGGTACTCCCGTGACGTATCTAAGGTAGTGAATCGTCACGGGGTACCAGCAAATCGATAACGGCGGGAGTGGATCGATGGCAGTAACGCACCGGTTTCGCCCCTTCTTCATCAGTCAATGACCTTCAGTCAATGACCTTCCGAATCCTGGGGCCGCACGAGCGTGGACGCTTTGCGCCTGAAGCGTGGGGGCAACTTCTGGCCCTCGCGCGGACTGGCGCGATAACGCCATCAGAGCTGGAACAACTCATCGAGCGGGCCCTGGTCCAGATCGACGGCCGAATCGCGCTGGATGATTTGCGGGCGCTGGTCGAGGGTGCGGGGCTTTCTGCGCCGGCCAGTGAAGGTCGGGAAACGGTACACTGAAAATGGCAGCAAAAAAGACCGCGAAAAAACGGACGAAAAAGACTGCGGCGGGTGCCCGCAGCGCGGCGGGTGCCCGCAGCGCGGGCGAGGAGATCGATATGGGCGCCGACGGCGCCGGAGGCTCGTCTCTCGTGATCGTCGAGTCGCCCGCCAAGGCGAAGACCATCGGCAAGTATCTCGGGCGAGGGTACAAAGTGAAGGCGACGATCGGGCACATCATGGATCTGCCCGAGAAGAAGCTTGGGATCGACGTGGAGAAGGGGTTCAAACCCGATCTCGTTCCAATCCCGGGAAAAGAAAAAACGATCGCGGAGATCAAGACGGCGGCGAAATCCGCGAAAGCGGTCTTCATCGCGACGGACCCGGACCGTGAAGGCGAGGCGATCGCGCATCATGTGGCCGAGCAAATCCGTCCGAAGCGCGGAAAAAAGAAATCCGACGACACCGATGTCACCGGAGTGGGCGTTCCCATCCGGCGCGTCTTGTTTCACGAGATCACAAAGGACGCCGTTCAACTGGCGATCAAGGAAGCCGGACACATCGACCCGCGGAAGGTCGAGGCCCAGCAGGCGCGTCGCGTCCTCGACCGCCTGGTCGGTTACAAGGCGAGCCCGGTGCTGTGGAAGACCGTCAAGAAAGGCATTTCTGCGGGACGCGTGCAGACGGTCGCGCTGCGGCTCATCGTCGAGCGCGAGCGCGAGATTCGGGCCTTCAAGCCCACCGAGTACTGGACCGTCGAAGCGCTGCTCGAGAAAGACACGCAACAGTTCACGGCGAAGCTGCACCACATCGACGGGAAAAAGGCGGAGATCCCGACCAAGGATGCCGCCGATCGGATTCTCGCCGACCTCAAAGGCAAAAAGACTTTCGAAGTCACGGAGGTCAAGCGCCGGGAGCGCCGCAAGAATCCAGCGGCGCCCTTCACGACGTCGACCCTGCAGCAGGAAGCCTCGAAGAAACTCGGATTCGGCTCGCGGAAAACCATGCGGACGGCGCAGGATCTCTACGAGGGCGTGGAGCTCGGAAATGAAGGCGCGGTCGGCCTCGTCACGTACATGCGTACCGACTCGACCCGCGTATCCGAAACTGCCGCTCACGCAGCACGCGACTACCTGCGCTCCTTGTTTGGCGCCGAATTCCTGGCGGACGGAATTCGGCTGTATGGCGACGCGAAGAAAAAGAACACGCAGGATGCCCACGAGGCGATTCGTCCGACCGATCCGACGCGTCGTCCCGACGAGATCAGAAAGTACTTGTCGCCCGACCAGTTCAAGCTGTACCAGCTGGTGTGGCAACGCTTCATGGCGTCACAGATGGCGCCGGCCGTTTTCGATACGACGACGCTCGACTTCGACATCCCGGTGGGGCCGCAGCCGGACATCGGCCGCCGGAGCTATCTGTTTCGTGCGACCGGGAGCGTCGTGAAGTTCCAGGGCTTTCTTGCGCTCTACCGAGAAGCCCACGAGGAGGGTGAACACAAGGCGCTGGAGGACGAGCAACCGCTGCCTCTGATCGAGAAAGGCGAATCGGTCCCGTGCCGCGGCATCACCCCATCGCAACACTTCACCGAGCCGCCGCCGCGCTTCTCCGAGGCATCGCTGGTGAAGGAGCTCGAGCGATTGGGCATTGGGCGGCCGTCGACGTACGTCTCGATCATTTCGGTGCTGGCCGACCGTCGCTACGTCGAGCTGCAAAACAAGCGCTTCTTCCCGACGGAGCTCGGTGAGACCGTCGAACGCGTGATGGTCAAGCAATTCCCGGACGTCTTCAACGTACGCTTCACGTCGGAGATGGAGGAGGAGCTCGATAAGATCGAGGAAGGCGATCTCGGTTGGGAACGCGTGCTGAAGGACTTCTACGGCCCGTTCTCGAAGCGTCTCGACAAGGTGGACGCGCCGGCGCTCATCGCCGTCGCGTACGATCTCTCTGTCATCGAAACAACCCGCTGTCCCGAATGCGGTGGAAAGCTCGAGCCCCGTGGCGGATTCTTCGGGCCATTTCTCGCGTGCGAGAACCACCCGAAGAAGTGCAAGTACACGCGGCCCATCAAGGGCGAGAAAGCCAAGCCCAAGATGACTGACATCCCCTGTCATCTCTGTGGCGCGCCCATGGTGGTGCGCTCGGGACGGAGCGGCGAATTCCTGGGATGCTCGACCTTCCCGAAGTGTCGCGGAACGAAGTCGATGCCCACGGGCGTCTTCTGTCCGAAAGACGGTGGCGAGCTGGTGGAGCGTCGATCACGGAAGCGCGGTACCGCGTTCTATGCGTGCTCCAACGAGACATGCGACTTCGTGGCCTGGAACAAGCCGGTGAACGAAAAATGTCCGGACTGTGGCTTCATCGGTGCCGAGATGAAGTTCACCAAGGCGCGCGGCGATTTCAGGAAGTGCCTGAAGTGCGGCAACGAGTGGGATGCGCCGAAGGCGCCGGATGCGGTCGAGGTGGAGCCGGCACTTGCGGGATAGCTAAGCTAAGTGCCGGGGGG
>JBBDXZ010000021.1:0-3816 GCA_040902075.1 Gemmatimonadaceae bacterium | reverse complement strand
GGAAACCGAAACCGCGGGTGAGCGTCTTCGCGTGGCGCGCTCCGCGCGCCGGAGAACTGCCGCGGCTGTGCCGCGGAGAACCGCCGCGCCTTCGGCGCGGATTCATTGCTGGTTCCGTCGCGGCCGACGTGCGGGACGGATCGAGAAGAACAAGTTCACCACCTTGTGTCTCACAAGTTCGAGCTTGCCCATTAGCGCCTCGAACTCTGCTTCCGTGAGATAGCCGAGGTCCAACGCGGTAATGAGATGATGCAGCGTCTCGTTCCCCTCGGAGATCGAGGTTTGTAGACACCTGGCAGCGTCCGCCCGCGTTGCTCTCCCGAACGCTTCGGCGATGTTCGCGCCGATCGAACAAACGGATCTGCGCACTTGCAGCGTTAAGCCAAAGCGTTCTTCCATTGGCCAACGGCCGGTTGCGCGATACACGGCGACCGTGAGCGGGCGAGAGAGCTGCCACGCCTCGAGCTTGCGGAAGTCTTGCACGCGACCAATCTGGGGTCCTGCAACCATGGCGCGGCATCGATTTGCTGCAATCCGGCGCGCGAAGCGCGCCGGCGGTTCTCCGCGCCGCAGGCGCGGCAGTTCTCCGCGGCGTAGCCGCGGCACTATAGTACAGCCGTGACCACCACTTCCATTCACGTCGTAGGCGGCGGCCTGGCCGGCAGCGAATCCGCCTGGCAGCTCGCCGAGCGCGGCCACGCCGTGATCCTGCACGAGATGCGCCCGGTCCGCGGCACCGCGGCGCACAAGACCGACCGCCTCGCGGAGTTGGTGTGCTCCAACACGTTCAAGAGCACCGAGACGACGAATGCCCATGGGCTCCTCAAAGCCGAAATGCGCCAGCTCGGCTCGATGGTGCTGCAGGCCGCCGACGAGGCACGCGTGCCTGGTGGCTCGGCGCTCACGGTGGACCGGGACATGTTCTCGCGCGCGGTCCACGATCGTGTGTCGTCCCATCCCCGGGTAACGATCGCGCGGGAGGAGGTGACGTCCATTCCGTCGCCCTCGATCGTCGCGACCGGGCCGCTGACGTCCGACGCCCTCGCGGCCGCTGTCCGCCAGCGATTGGGCGTGGAATCCCTCGCGTTCTACGACGCGATCGCTCCCATCGTGTCACGCGACTCCATCGACGAGCGTGTCGTGTTTCGCGCGTCGAGGTACGGGAAAGAAACGATGCCCGACGAAACGGAGGGTGCGTATCTCAACTGCCCGATGTCACACGAGCAGTATGACGCGTTCATCGACGCCCTGGTCGCCGCCGACCAGGCGAGCGCGCACGCCTTCGACGAAGTGCCGTACTTCGAAGGTTGCATGCCGGCCGAAGAAATGGCGCGCCGTGGCCGGGAGACGCTGCGGTTTGGACCGATGAAACCGGTCGGTCTCGTCGATCCCCGCAACGGCCGCAGACCGCACGCGGTGGTGCAGCTGCGCATGGAGGATCGCGCCGGCCAGATGTGGAACATCGTCGGGTTCCAGACGCGGCTGCGGTATCCCGAGCAGGCGCGCGTGTTTCGGATGATTCCAGGACTGGAGAACGCGGAGTTCCTGCGCTTTGGCTCGATCCACCGGAACTCCTACATCAACTCACCGGGCGCGCTCACGCCACATCTTTCGCTGCGCGACGACGCCTTGGTGCTGTTCGCGGGACAGCTCACCGGCGTCGAGGGATATACCGAGAGCACGGCGACGGGGCTCATCGCGGCCATCAACCTGTCGCGCATGCTGCAGGGACAGAATCCGGTCGTGCCACCGTCGACCACCATCCTCGGCGCGTTGTATCGCTACCTTCGCGAGGCGCACCCGCGCCATTTCCAGCCCATGAATGCGAACTTCGGGCTGGTGGACGCACTGCCCGACTTCACGCGGGACAAGCAGATCAAACGTGAGAGGCTCGCCGCTCGAGCGCTCGCCGACATGCAGCAGTGGTCGGAGGAGCTCCTGCCCATGGCCGCGAGCCGCTGACCGAGATGCCGGAGACGCGGAACAGCCATCCCGACGTCGACGAGTATCTCGTTCATCTCTCCAAAGAGCGCAACGTCAGTCCGAACACGCTCAAGGCGTACGCGCATGATTGCGCCGAGTTCGTCGCGTTTCTGACCCAATACTATGGAAGCGCCGCTTGGACCTGGCAGGGCGTCGATCGGCTCGCGATGCGGGGCTTTTTGGGGCGCCTCACGAAACGGGGACTCGCCAAACGCTCCGTCGCTCGAGCGCTCGCCGCGGTGCGCGGATTCTACCGCTTTCTAGCCGCGACGGAATCCGTGGAGGCGAATCCGGCACGGGCCGTGGGCACTCCAAAAGCCGGGCGTCATCTGCCGGGATATCTCGATCGCACCCAGATCGACCTCCTCTTCCAGGTGGTCGAGACCCGAGCGACGAGCGGACGATTCGTGGACGGGCGCAATGCCGCCATGCTCGAGTTGTTCTACTCGACAGGCATGCGGCTCTCGGAGCTGCAGGGGCTGAATCGGCGGGACATCGACGCCGTCAGCCAACAGGTGAAGGTGCGCGGGAAGGGAAGGAAGGAGCGCATCGTGCCGATGGGCGACCATGCGACGCTCGCCCTCAGGAACTACGAGCGAAAGCGTGACGAGCTCGCGACGTCGCTCGGCGGCAAGATCGACCGTCTGGCGGTCTTCGTCGGACGCACGGGGAAGCGGATCAGCGTGCGTGGAGTGCAAAAGATCGTTGCGGGATTGCTCGACGAGGTCGCGGAAGACGCCGGCCTCAGCACTCACTCGCTGAGACACTCCTTCGCGACCCACTTGCTCGACGCGGGCGCGGACCTGCGAGCTGTACAGGAGCTCCTTGGGCACGCGTCCGTCTCGACGACCCAGATTTACACTCATACCAGCGTCGAGCGGTTGAAGGAAGTGTACCGTAAAGCACACCCGAGGGCATGAAAGTGGCCTTACCAAAAGGTGATGCGACTAGAGACTTTCCCGCTCATTGCCGGCGCCATTCTCGGCCTCATCGCGCTGGCGCTGCTCTTCGACGCGTGGGTGCCGGATAACATCATCGTTCCTGAGGAACGGCGGCGCCGCCAGCGTCTCGAGCGCGATCGGTTGGGCGAAGCGCTGGTCGGGCTCGGCGTTCTGGCGATGGCCGCCGCCTTCGTCGGGCGAGATACGTGGCGCTACTCCATCGTTGCCGTCATTGCCGGCAGCGTACTCCTGCTGTGGGGCGCGAAGCGGAACGGTGGCTATCTCCGTGAAGCGTTCGTGCGCGGCGACAAGCCGAAGCCGAAGGTCGCAGAGGGGCCGCGCAGGGTTAGGTAGGGGCAAGGGGCTAGGTGCTAGGTGCTAGGTGCTAGGTTTGTTCTCGAGTCCCTAGCACCTAGCACCTAGCACCTAGCACCTAGCACCTATTTCGCATGCCAGTCATCCGCGCCACCACCATTCTCGCCGTACGCCGCAACGGACTTGTCGCGCTTGGCGGCGATGGACAGGTGACGGTAGGCGAGACGGTCATGAAGGCGAACGCCCAAAAAGTGCGCGTACTCCGAGGGGGGAGGGTCCTGGGCGGATTCGCGGGCACCGTGGCCGACGCGCTCACCCTCTTTGACAAGTTCGAGGAGAAGCTCGAGCGCTACCCCACGAACCTTCCTCGAGCCGCTGTCGAGCTCGCGAAGGAATGGCGCAGCGATCGCGTGCTGCGACGACTTGAAGCTCTGCTCGCCGTCACGGACAAGGAGCACAGCTTCATCATCTCGGGTACGGGTGAGGTAATCGAGCCGGACGATGGGATTCTCGCGATCGGCTCGGGCGGACCGTTCGCGCTGGCCGCCGCCCGCGCGCTCGTCAAGCACACGGAACT
>JBBDXZ010000020.1:0-8429 GCA_040902075.1 Gemmatimonadaceae bacterium | reverse complement strand
GCGTCGGCAGCAACAGCTCTTCGAGTTTATCGAAGTCAGCCTTGGACAGAGATTCCAACTCTTGCGCGATGATCATGTCGCTCAAGCTCTCGGTCGCCGAGCCGAGTGACATCTGGTAGAAACGCGCGCTGTCGTTCTTTCCCATGTAGCCGCATCCCTCCGCGATGTTGGCGCAAATCGAGCGCGCCGATCGTCGTAGCTGGCTGGTGAATCCAAATCGTTCGTCCGCCGGGAAACTGCGAGTCACATCATACACTGCGACACAGAAATCCTTGCCGGCGTGCCAGACGCGGAGCTTTCGGAAATCCTGCATGGGCCAAAATGCCCAAGCGGCCTGGTAATACCACACCAAACGATTGCGATACGTGCGAAATAACGGCAAAAGCGGGGCGTGAAAGCCGAGGGCCGAGAGCCGAGAGCCGAGAGCTCTCTAGTGCGTCAACCCATAAATGATGTAATTGATCGCGAATTTATATGCGTCGTTCGAGACGTTCACCGGCCACCATCCCTGGCCCGAGTGCTCCATGTAGTCGCCGATGTCGTTGTTGTAATTGATGACGACCATCAGCCGCTTCGACTTGTCGTTCCCCTCGTAGATGCCGAGGAACTCCGCTTTGAGTCCGGGACGGTGCGGGTAGTCCATATTCAACGTCTCGAGATCGAAGAACGAGTGAAAGATCTTGTTCGAGACGTCCAGCCGCTCGATGCGCGCGCTCGGCAACACGCGCCGCATCTGCTCCTCGAAGTTGTACCACTCGTTGAGCATGAAGTCGTCGACGATCAGGAACCCGCCCTTCGCGAGATACTTGCGCAGTCCGGCGACTTCCTCGTCGCTGGGGATCCAGTACCCCGGCTCCGACAGATAGGCGATGGGGTATTTCATGAGCTCGGGGTCGTCCAGCGAGTGGATGTTGCTGCCGCTCACATGCGGCCGCAGCGACGTCACCTGTTCCATCATCATCATCAGGTGCCGCTCCATCGTCGGGTAGTCGAACTCCCACCCGCTCCGGCGATAGACGGTGTAGCGAATGCGCGCGAAGGTGAACCGGCCGTCGTAACGGACGTTTGGCTCGACGTGCATGGTGCGCTGGCCGAAGCGCTGCGCGAACGCCGGAGTCGGCGCCGCGCCCAGAGCAACGGCGAGTCCCACTCGGAACAAATCAGCAATGCTCAAACGGCGCGCCACGATCCGGCTCCCTTTTTTGGGAACGATTCCTCGAGATCCGTGTTAATCCCTATGAGTGCTTTTCTCAAGGTGCGCAACTCTTTTCCCGCCCCGCGCATGACCGTAATATCGATCATGCAGTCCCCCATACTGAAATCCTTCGCGCTGCTGCTCGTCGCATCGAGCGCGGCTGCGCAAGCCATTCCCCGCATGGAGCGGGTTCGTCCCAACGACAACCGCGCCCGCGCCGGGGTGTTCAGCTCCGGCGTCCTCGCGGTTCGCATGGAAGCGCGCATCGCGGAGTGGCATCCACAGGGTGAGGCGGCTCCTGGCGCGATGATTCCCGTCTTCGGCGAGATCGGCCGCCAGGCCCAGATCCCGGGCCCGCTGATTCGTGTTCCGGGCGGAACGAACGTCATCGTCGTCGTGCGCAATGCGATCCCCAACACGATCCTCACCGTGCACGGCCTGCACTCGCGTCCCGCGGTAGGCGCGGCATTCAACGACAGCATCCAGCTCTCGTACGGCGCGATCCAGACGCTGCGCTTTCGCCTCGACCGTCCCGGCACGTACTACTACTGGGGCACCACGACCGGCGCGTCGTTCGGCGCTCGCACGAAGGACGACGCGCAGCTCTCCGGTGTGATCGTCGTGGACGAGCCGGGAGAGCGAGCCGCGCGCGACCGCATCCTCGTGATCGGCATGTGGGCCGATAGCGCCGGCAGCGAGCTGAATCGCCACCGCCAACGCCAGCTCTTCGTGATCAACGGACGATCGTGGCCGCACACCGACCGGCTGGTGTACGAGAAGGGAGAGACCGTACGCTGGCGCGTGGTCAACGCGTCCGCGGACCAGCATCCCATGCACCTGCACGGCTTCTACTATCGCGTGCACCGGCGCGGCGACGGACGCGAGGACTTGCCGTTGCCGCGGTCCGAATTGGTGAACACGGAGCGCATGAATCCGGGCGCGACGATGTCGCTCTCCTGGGTCCCCGACCGGCTGGGCAACTGGCTCTTTCACTGTCACACGCCGGAGCACATCGCGCCGCGCGGACCGCTTGGCGTCGCGCCGCCTCCGACACTGACCGCCGCCGGCGCCGTGTACACCCACACTACGGCGGCCAGCGCGATGGGCGGGCTCGTTACGGCAATCGAGATCAAGGTCGCCGAAGACGACACGACGGCCAGAAGACCGGTCGATTCCATGGCGGTAACGGCACCGTCCATACCGGCGCGGCGGCTGCGCCTGATGATGCAGCCCAATGCGGGGACCACGCCGCAGACCCCGTTCTACGCGGTCTCGATCGATACGACTGGACTCGTCCCGGAAGTCGCGCGCGGCCAGCAGGCAGGTCCACCTCTCGTGCTCAACAAAGGCGAGCCGGTCAGCATCATGGTGCTGAACCGTATCGCGGAGCCCACCTCGGTTCATTGGCACGGCATCGAGCTCGAGAGCTTCTTCGACGGCGTGCCCGGCTTCAGTGGCATCAGGCCACAGCTTGCGCCCGTGATCGCGCCGAACGATTCGTTCGAGGTACGCTTCACACCGCCGCGCGCGGGCACGTTCATCTACCACACGCATGTCAACGAGATCCGGCAGCAGCGTGCCGGCCTCGCGGGTCCACTCATCGTCGTCGAGAAGGGAAAGTGGGACCCGACGCGCGATTTCCCCATCCTCGTGTCCTCGCCCAGCGATTCCCTGGAAGAAGAGCGGGCCGTGCTGATCAATGGGAGCCTCGCGCCGGCAATGCTCGAGCTCCGTCGCGGGGTGGCCAATCGGTTTCGTCTCATCAACATCACGACCGGAAGGCCGGGCCTCGCGCTCGAGCTGAAGGAAGACACGACGCTGATGACGTGGCGCCCGGTCGCCAAGGACGGCGCGGATCTGCCGGCAACAGCCCGCGGCGCACGACCGGCGCGGCAGGCGTTGGGGATTGGAGAGACCATGGATTTCGAGTTCTTCCCGACGAGGCCGGGGGAGTACAGGATTGAGGCGAGAACTCGAATGGGAATGCTGTTGGGAATGGTGCCGATAAGGGTGCACTGAGAACGTCGCGCAGTTTGCAGTTGCACCATTGATTGCGCAGCGTTAAGGCATGCAACGACGCGATTTTCTCTTCGACGTGGCGCGACTCGCCGCGATGTGCGCCGCCGTCCCGACGGACTGGCGCGTAGTCCTCCGCCCGCGCTGGGCGGACGATCCGTTTCAGCTCGGCGTCGCCTCGGGCGACCCGATGTCCACGGCGGTGATGATCTGGACGCGGCTCGCGCCCAAGCCGCTGGAACCGGATGGCGGAATGAACGGGCTGCGCGTCGGCGTGAATTGGGAAGTCGCGGACGACGAGGCGTTCTCACGCGTCGTGAAACGCGGACGCGCGACCGCCGCCCCGGAGCTGTCGTACAGCTTGCACGTGGACGTGGACGGTCTGGCGCCGGACCGGTGGTATTTCTACCGCTTCACGACCGCGGATGCGTCGAGTCCCGTGGGCCGGCTGCGCACGACGCCCGCCGCCGGCGTGGCCACGCCGCTGCGCTTCGCGTTCAACTCCTGCCAGCATTGGGAACAGGGGCTCTACACGGCGCTGCAACACCTATCGCGGGAGGAGATCGACCTCTGCGCCCACCTCGGCGACTACATCTACGAATACGGCCCTACACCGGGACGCGTGCGGCTACACAACAGCACGGAGATCCGGACGCTCGACCACTATCGCGCCCGGTACGCCCTGTACAAGAGCGATCCGATGTTGCAGCAGGCGCACGCGCGGTGCCCATGGATCGTCACATGGGATGACCACGAGGTGGACAACAACTACGCCAGCGAAGTCGGCGAAAACCAGATGGAGTCCAACGAACAGATGCGCGCCCGCCGCGCCGCGGCCTACCAGGCGTGGTGGGAGCATCAGCCGGTGCGCGCGCCGCGAGTGCGCTCGTGGGCCGATCTCAACATCGTGCGCAGCGTGGATTGGGGCGCCTTGACGCGTTTCTGGATGCTCGATTCGCGCCAGTTTCGCAGCGATCAGGTGTGCGGCGACATCAACAATGCCAAGGTCCCCTGCGACGCGTGGGCGGACCCCGGCCGCACGATGCTCGGCGCCGCGCAGGAGCGCTGGCTCGAGCAGGGAATGGCCGCGTCGCGCGCCCGGTGGCAGGTGCTCGGGAATCAGACGATGCTCGCGAACGTGGATTGGATTCCCGGTGCCGACGCCGGCGCGTCGATGGACGCCTGGGCCGGCTATCCCGCTGCGCAGACGCGCCTGTTGCGCACGATCGCCACGCACGCGCCGAACCGAACCGTCGTGCTCACGGGCGACAACCACGCGAACTGGGTGAACGAGATCCACACCGCGGGTCCGGCCGCGTCCCCGGTCGCCACGGAGTTCCTCGGGACGAGTATCTCCTCAGGCGGCGACGGATCAGATCAACTCTCGACGAACGCGCACACCATGATGCGCGAGAATCCGCACGTGAAGTGGCACAACAATCGTCGAGGCTACGTGGTCTGCGAGGTCACTCCCGACAATTGGCGCGCCGAGTTTCGTACGGTGCCGTTCGTGACGAAGCCGGATGCGCCGATCGAAACGGCGTCGACATGGAGACTTATGCGAGGCCGACCGGGTATTGAGAGAGAGTAGGTAATAACGATCTCACGGCGGGCAGCGATCGTTATTACCTACGGCGCTTCTGTAGGGACGAGATACTTGTCCAGCCACGCAAATATCCTGTTCCAATAATCCGTGGCATTCGCCACGCTCCAACTCCCCGGATGATGCTCTTCGCCCTCGTAACGCACATACACGACGGGCTTCGCGAGTCTCCGGAGTCCGACGAACGTTTCCTCCGCCCGCGCCGGGAGCACGGTGAAATCCGCGCCTCCGTGCAGCAGCAGCACCGGCGTCGTCACCTTGTCCAGAAAGAAGAACGGTGAGTTCTCGAGATACCGATCGCGGAATTGCCACGGATGCCCGCCCATCTTCCCCTGGTCGCGCTCCGACCAATTGATGCCGACGGCGCTCCCGTCGTCGCGCATCGCGCCGTACTGACTGAACAGGTTGCTGAATCCGCCACTGCTCACCGCGGCCTTGAACCGCTTCGTCTGCACGAGGATCGCGAGCACGGAATATCCGCCATAGCTGTGACCCATGATTCCCAGGCGCTCGGGGTCCGCCAGCCCCATCGCGACGACGGAGTCGACGCCCGGAAGAACGGCCGCGGCGAGGTCGGCGAGCGGCGTCCCCACCCGCGTCGGCGCGTCGGGAAGCAGCACGCCATAACCACGAGTCGAGAGCATCTGGAGGTTGTCGATGCCGCTCTGGAGTCCAAAACGATTCAATCGTCCGGAGAGGCGTGAGTCGCCATACACTTTCACGACGAGCGGGAAGCGTTTGCCCGGCTCGTAATTCCCGGGCATCAGCAAGGCTCCGCGAAGCACTTCGCCCTGCGGCCCGCTCCACTGAACCAACCGTGTGTCGCCCAGCGAGAGGCGGGTGACCTGCGGATTGAGATTGGTGATCCGGTTGGAGTGCGTCAACTCGTCCTGGGTGATCCAGACTTCCGCGGGACGGTCGCCACGCTCGGCGACGTACGCGATCGTCTTTCCGTCGGATGAGATGTCGAGGTGGAACGGGCCGTCGCCGCCCAACGCGATCTGTTCCTCGAGGCGTCCGGTGTAGGTGCCATTGACGAGATCGACCGTGCGGAAACCCGACAGTTTGGTCGCGGGATCGCTCACGGCGATGGTGACGCGGGTCGGTCCGATGCGTTGCGCGTGAGCGGGCGCGACGACGTTCAAGAGCCGGCGATCCGCCGGCACCGCGACGGGAACGGCGTCGCCGGTGGCGACGGCGATGCGCCAGAGCGTGTCCGACGCCTTCGCCAGCAGTGATTGCTCGCTGAGCCAGAGAGGGGCGCGGTACTCCTCGGTGTACACCCGTTCGCCCGCGGCGAGCTTTCGCGCATCGTCCCCCTCTCGGGGAACAACGTAGAGGGCGCCATTCGACGCGAACGCCAGCGTGCGTCCACCGGGCGCCCAGGAGAAGTTGAGCCCATAGTCCTGAACCATGCGCGGCGCGACGAGAACCGGTGGCTTGCCGGTTGTGTCGACCACGAACAGGTCATAATGGTCGTAGACGAGATGCCCTTTGCCGGCATCCGGTTGACGTGTGCTGTAGGCAATGCTCCGGCCATCCGGCGACCAGTGCCAACCCATGATGCGGGCGCGGTACACGAGACGCTTCACCCGCCCGCTCGCGACGTCGATCATCGCCAGGTCCGACAGCTCCGTGTTCAGGAAGGAACGAGTGCTGTCGAGGTTCATGACCAGCGGCGCTGGCAGTGCGCTGTCCAGAATCTGAGCGCCGCTGTATACGGTCGCGGTCACCGTGTCGGACGAGCTTGGGCGCGTCTCCTCGGCCGCGAACTTCATCGGCAGCAAGCGTTCGAGCTGCGCGCGGGCCAAACCGAGTGGCGCCATCTTGACCGCGATGCGCCGGCCGTTTGGAGACCAGCGAATGCTCTCGAAACCGAAGTACACGCGCACAGGCTCCGCGTTCAGGCGTCGCAGCGAGCGGGTCGCGCGCGTCCACAGCCAGACGCGAACCGCGCCGTCGCGGTCGGAGAGAAACGCCAGCGTGCGTCCGTCGGGCGACCACACCGGCGACCAGCTCGAGCTCCTGATGCTCGCCGTGATGTTGCGCGTCTGCGACGTGAGCACTTCGGTGACGTAGACGTCCGTGCCATGCGTTCCGCCGAGAGGGACGCCGGTCGCGGTGAAGTACCTCGACGACGCGGCCGCACCTATGGCGGCCGCGCGGATTGGATCCTGCATCGCAAACGCGACGAATTTGCCGTCGGGCGTGAGATCGAGTTGCACGCGATCGGCAAACTCGCGAACCGAAAGGATGTCGCGAACCTGCAGCGGCGCCCTGGTCGCCGGTGATTGCGCCACGAGAGAAATCGCTGCCGACGTCATGAGACACAGCAGCGCGCACGGGATCTTCAGGTTTTGGCTAGGCATCGGCAGTTAGACGATAATGAACCCGGGAGGGTTCGCCACGTCTTACTCGCGGCGGCTGCCGCCGTTCCGCTCCCGGGAACGTGACTTGAAGCACAATGCGGGTTGCGTTTCGAATGGACTCGTCGGCATATCTGTCCTCATGGCTCGCATCACGAGACGCGGGATCGTACAGCGCCTCATCGCCTATCCGGCGCTCCTGCTGGTTGCGCTCGCGGCGTTATGGCTGGTGTCCATCCGGATGCCGGGCAAGTCGTTCGAGGGACCGCTACCCGCGCTGAACGCCGATCAAGCCGAGACGCAGAAACGACTTCGCGCGCACGTGGACATGTTGGCCGGCCGCATCGGCGAACGGAACTACATGAAGATGCGGGCGCTGGATTCCGCGGCGACGTACATCAAAACGACGCTGGACTCGCTGGGCTACGCGACGAAGGAGCTGCCGTACCAGGCACGGGGAGCGACCTTCCGCAATCTCGAGGCGACGCTGCCCGGCGGAGCGCGCGCGAACGAGATCGTGGTGGTCGGCGGACACTACGACACCGTGTACGACTCGCCCGGCGCTGACGACAACGCGAGCGGTACGGCCGCCGTGCTCGAGCTCGCGCGTCTGCTGAAGAACCAGCCACACGCGCGCACGATCCGCTTCGTCGCCTTCGTCAACGAGGAGCCTCCGTTCTTCTTTACGGACGACATGGGGAGCCTGCGTTATGCGCGAGCCGCCCGCACGCGAGGCGACAGCATCGTGGCCATGATCTCGATGGAGAGCATGGGCTACTACTCCGACAAGCCGGGGAGCCAACGCTATCCCCCGATCCTGGGCTGGTTCTATCCGGATAAAGGGAACTTCATCGGCGTCGTGGGGAACATCGGATCGCGCCCTCTCGTCCGGCGCGTCGTGAGCGATTTCCGCTCGCACACGAGCTTTCCCTCGGCGGGATCAGCGGCGCCGACGCAGATCCCGGGGATCGCGTGGTCGGATCAGTGGTCGTTCTGGATGGCGGACTACGACGCGGTGATGATCACCGGCACCGCGCCGTTCCGGAACAAGAATTACCACGAGATCTGGGACCGGCCCGATTCGCTGAACTACGATCACATGGCGCGCGTCGTAGATGGGGTCGCGAGGACGGTTGTCAGGTTGGCTGGTGACCCATAGAAGAGGGATTGGGGAAGTGGGAACAGGGAATGGGGCAACCCCAACGGCGGGAAAGGGAAAGGGAATGAGAACAGGGTATCGTCTAGTGTT
>JBBDXZ010000019.1:0-8572 GCA_040902075.1 Gemmatimonadaceae bacterium | reverse complement strand
GGGGACCTTACGAATCTCTCGCTTGAACTTTAATACGATTAGGCCGCGGCGCTACTCACGGAGGCGGCGCGACGAACGGAAGTCACGGTGGTCCCCGGCAACCACGACATCTATTTGCCGTCCACGCACGACACCAGGCGCTTCCCTCATCACTTCGGGAAGTTCTTCGAAAGTGATTTACCGGAGCTGGCGTGCGACCTTCGCGCCGGAGCGTTCCCCTGCGTCAAGCTGCGCGGTGCGATTGCGCTCGTCGCGCTGTCCAGCGCCGTGCCTCGTCCCCCGTTCATCTCGGCAGGGTTCGTCGGTCATGAACAGCTCGCGGCGCTGCGGCGTATCCTGGAGCACCCGGCCGTGCGTCAACGCCTGCCGGTGATCCTGATCCATCATCCTCCGGTGGACACACGGTCGCGGCTGGTTCAGCTCAAAGACGGTCTCGTCGACGCGGCGGCGTTGCGGGCGACGCTGGCCTCGGTTTCCCGCGGGCTCGTGCTGTATGGGCACCTGCACGTCCGCGAGCACCGGACCATCACGACCGCGAACGGCAGTCTCGACGCGATCGCCGCGAGCGGCGCGGCGCTCGATCATCCGGACGCATCAGTGCGAGCCGGCTTCAACGTCTACGACGTAGACGAGGCCGGCACGATGCGGTCGATCGAAGCACACGTGGTTGACCCGATCCGCGGCGGATTCGAGCAACGGCCCATCGATCGCGCGGCCGCCGCCGTGAGGCGCGCGTCATGAACTACCGGCCTGTGCTCGTGCTCGCTGACGCCGCCGGCGATCCGCAACCGGCATTCGCGGTGCTGCGCGCGCTGGTGCCGTCGCCCGAACATGTCACGGTCGTCGCGCACCAGGCACCGCAGCTGTTTGCATGGATGGCGCCGGCCGCGCCGGAACAGGAGCAGGCCGCCGGTGAGGCGCTCGACCGCTTGCGCGCTGCGGCCCGCCTGCTCGCGCCCGCCGTGGACGTTCGTATTGCCGCCGAGTTGGCGATCGATGCCTTGACCGAGCTGGTGACGTCGACCGGCATCGACCTGGTGGCCGTTGGCGCTCACGAACGTGCCGGCATCGCGCTCGCCGGCGAGTTGCGGAAGCGTGCGGCGGTGGCCGTTCTCTACCTCCCTGACCGCGGATCCGAGGGTCCATACGGCCTGTTTTGCGTCGGTCTGAGTGCGAGGGAGCGTTGGATCATCGCCTCGTTCCTGGCTGCCCACGCCACTACGACGGATCGTGCGTCGCTGCTGTCTGGCGTGCGCCTCTCCGACCAGGAGATCCGGCAGATTCGCAGCATTGCCGGAATCACCGTCGACGTGCAACGCGTCGACGGCGATGACCTGTTCCGCCGCATCTTGCGCGACGACATTTCAGCCGACCCGCACCTGATCGTTCTTCCGTCGCCAGGCCCGCGGGTCGGACCTATTGGCCCTTGAACGAATCGCACGTCACGTTCGAGTGCCAGTTCGAAAACGTCCCCGACGGATTGTCCTTCCACGCCCAGACGTGGAGCGTGTAGAAGTCGGGCAAGCCGAATCGATTGGGGCTTTCGAACAGGTGCATCAGCTGGCCACCGAGCTGGGGCGTGGCCTGATTGGTGGCATGCCAACCGTCGGCGAACACGAGAAAGTCGGCGCCGATAAGCTTGAGACGGCCATTCGGTAGCGGTTCGTAGATCACGATCTCGGGTCGCGTGGGATCCAGAACGTTGTCGGTGACGAGCGAGAGGTTGACGTAATGCAGCCCCATCGCACCCCAATCGGGGCCGCTCACACAGCCGAACATCAACGCATAGCCTTCCGCTTCCGCGACGGCCACGTCCTTGAAGCGCTCGGTCGCGTCGCGGACGACTTTCACGACGTCGCCGGTCGGCCGGCCGTGGTTGGCGCTGGCCTCGTGTTGCGCCCCGAGAGCGCTGGTCAAGGCGATGACGATCGCGATGCTGAGAGCCGGTAACAGATGCGGGGTCGATCGATTGATGGTCATAGGGCCTCCTTGGGTGGGCTGGACGAGCGTTGCCCGGCAAGGCGGTACGTCACCATCGGCGCTTTGTCCCAAAAGGCCTGTCGGCGCGGTGGTTCACCTGCGACAAATGTCCCGATGGTCATCGACCAGCTGGAGCGTTGTGGTCGTTCTCACCGGCCCTTGCCGGTGCCATGTACGAGGTGAGTCGCGAACCCGCGGCGGGGCTAGATCGAGACACTGCCAAAGTCCTCTGCTAGACGCGCGTGAAGGCCATGGTCCAGTTCGGCTCCCACGACGCTCCAGCGTCAACGGAGAAAGCCTGCTCCCAACGGCACGCCGCGCGGGTCATGCCAGACCATTCGAAACGCACCCGAATTGGCTTCCCCTCGAACAGGCGCACCGACGATCCGAGGTACGAGCCGGCCGGCAAGTCGATCCGGTACTCGTCGATATTGCCCAAACCACCGAGAATCTTGCGGGCCGTTGCCGGGCCCTGAAATTCGATCCAGTTGTTGTCGCCCACCAGCCGACGCTGGAGTCGACGATGGAGGACGGACCAGTCGCCGATTAGAAAATCGAAAGCGTCCGCGCCGTTCGCTGGGTGAGTGTCGCGCATAACACACCTATCGGAGCATGGAACTCTGCGTCCCATCGCCGGCACTCGGCGGTGGGACGAAGGAAGCGAAGTCGGCAAGCCACGCTGCCGCCGTCAGCCGCCGCACCGTCACCGACTTGGCGAAACTCATGCCTGGTGTGGACAGCGGCAAGGTGACGAGTGCCACGGCGGCCAGGACCTCGCGCCCACCCTACTGCCGCATGAACTGTGCGGCCACCGCCAGCCAGCGTCCGTCGCGACGGGCCCAGACATCGGTGTATCGACCCCGGCCCGGTCGACCGTCGGGGTGCGTGAACGTGGTGGCCGCGTGCACGATCGCTGCATCGCCCAATACGCGTACGTTCACGTCGTGGACCTGGAGTCCGTGCGCGGTCGTGGGCATCGCCGCGTTCGCGAGGAACTGATCGCGGTCGATGAGCGTGCCGTCCGCCAACGTGCACAAAAAGTCGGACGCGAGGATGTCACGGAAGCGGGCGACGTTCGAGTTGCGGACCGACTCGATGTAGTCGTCGTTCAGCCGCGCGAGCGTGGCGACATCGTCGGCAACGAGGAGGTCAGCGGAGGAAGGATGTGGCATCGCGCGTAGGCCTTTCAGTGTTGAGGGGTCCACAGTGATGACGGCGGTTGTGTATGTCGCGATGGCGGCCAGCACCGAATCGCGCGGGCCGTCGCGCCATTCGCGGCCGTCGTAGAACGTGGCCTCTGAGCGCTCGCGTTCCTCGAGCGACGCGAAGCCCCGCATCAGGTAGTAGGAATCGGCGTCGTGGAGGGAGGGGCCGCGCACTTCGAGCACCGTGGGGACACGGACTTGTGCCTCAGCGGGTGCGGGTCCTGACGCCCAGAAGACCATCGCAGTGATCATCGCGATCCTCACGACCATGCCCTGATCGTGACGGGTCCCCACATGCGTCGCTATCAAGAAGTTTCGCTCTCGCGATTCAATCGAAATCCGTTGACAGGCACCGCCGCGAACGTGGAGTAGGCTCTCCGCATGAACCTCTCCCGCGTCGTTCAAGGCGTCGTCACCGGATCAGGTGCGACTGCTTGAACGAACCGCCACGTGCAGGGGCCGCAAGGAGAAACCGGTCCCCAGGGACCGGCAGGAACCGCGCTGGCGTATGCGCGCGTCAACGCTGATGGCAGCTTCGACCAGGATAGCGGCAACATCATGGTCCGGCATTCGTCGTTCCCGGGCATGTATTGCATTGGCATCACTGCCGGCACGCCGCAGGTGGCGGTGGCCAGCCTCGACTCGTTGCCCAACGTCGGCGGCTCGGTACAAGCCGGTGTGTTTCCTGCAAGCATTTGCGCGGCGTTCCCGGATGCCAACCAGATCATGGTCATCACCCGGCCGCACGAGCAGGATGGCGGCTCCGCGGGTGCCGATCGCGCCTTCTACATCATCATCAACTGATCGACAGGTGCGCGGACCGATCGTTCCGGCGTGTCCTTCCTGAAGTGTCGGCGGCGTGAAGTCGTCCGGGGCGGGCTCGGTCGTCACCAATACCGGATCGCTCGTCGGCGAGTGGTTGCTATCACTGTCACGGGCCTGGACGGTGAAGGCGTACGTCGTCTCCTGGTCGAACGGAATGCAATACGTGGGCCCCGCGACGGAGGCGCACGTGAACGTGAACGACAGCGAGTTCAGGGTGCGGACGGCCTGGCCGTCGATGAAGATGGTGTCCCAGATCAGCGGGCCGTCGTCGGTCGACACCCATGAGAGCGACGCGTGCGTCGGGCCGGCATCCAGCACCTGCACTACCGGCGTGGTCGGCGCGGCGATCTGGCCGGGCAGCGTGACCGTTACGGCGTTGCTCGACTTGGATGTATTTCCGGCCGCATCCCAGGCATAGACCCGAAAGGTATACGTCTTTCCCGATTGCAGGCCCTCGATGGTGTGGCTCGTTCGCGTCTGCGGGACGGTCACATTCCCGGTCGTCACGCAGCAAATGAGATACACGAACTGGCCCGAATTGTCGGTCGAGGGTCCCACGACAGCGTCACGCTGTCCTCCGTCACACGTACGACGGTCAGGTTGGTTGGCGCCGTTGGCGGTGTGCGATCGCGGCCGCGGAAGCGCTGCGCGGATAGCAGGGACGAACCGCAGATTATCGTGACCAGCAAGACCAGAAACGCCGTACGCAATGAAGGGGTGTTCTCGTCATAGAGCTCCTCGCATTAAGACCACATTGACAAGACAACGGCGCGACCGGAACGCACCAGCAAGCGCCGTGCCCGGCGGACGTGCTGGATCGCGTCGAGAACGGCGCGGATCTGGCCCGGATGCGACGGCCCTGGTTTCCGCTCGACGTATGCGCTTACGCAACCGGTAAGAGGCTGATGAGCGTCGCGAGGACCCACGGGCACACGCATCCTGCGCATTCGAGTAGGAGGACGAATGACGGGACTTCGCAGAAGGATATTCGGGGCCGTGCGCCATGGAAGGCGAGGCCGGCGCCCATGACGAAGCGAATGGATGGTGAGCCGCATTTTCGCGAGTTGGAACCAGCGCGACAGCTGGTTGCGGCAGATTGAGGCCCTTCGGCGAGCGGCGTGAATCCGGCGGCGGGGTCAGGCGCTCGGCGCGCGCGCCGCTGGGCGATCGGCTGGGGTCGGCACGCCCAGGGCACTCGCCGGTAACGTGACCACGCCGACCGTATTGCCGGTCATGTCGAAGAACTCGACCGAATAGCCCTCTTCGGCAACACCGGGCACGACGTGCCGCTCCACGATCGCACCGACGTCGCCGGCTCGCAGACCGCGCTCGGTGACGTCGCGCGTCAGAACGTCGCCGTACATGTCGAAGGGCATGCCTACCTCGGGTACATAACAAAGAATCGCGGCACGTCGGTCCCAGTATCGATCTGCCAGATCGAGCAGAACCGGACGAGTCTGCCGCCGAGCGTCCGCGAGGATCGAGAGCGGAGGCCGGGATCGAACCGGTGACCTCATAAATGCCACGGTACGGCAACGGTTTCGGCGAGGCCGACGTCGAAATGAGCCATGCACTCCAAGATTGCGATCGTTGGCCTTTCATTAATCGCCTTTGTTCCAGCACAGACGGATCCCGGGCCCCGGATCGACGTGGCTATTCAGAACATCCGCTCGCAAGTGCCTGGCCTGTCGGTGGCCGTCCTCAGCGGGGGCCGCGTCATCTACGCGAAAGGCTTCGGCACGATCTCACTGAGTGAAACCAGACCACCAAATCCGGACACGCAGTATCGATTGGCGTCACTCTCAAAGCCGATCACCGCGACGGCAGTGTTCGCGCTCGTCGACCAGGGCAAGATCGATCTCGACAAGCCTGCACGCGACTACTGCGCAGCCCTGACTCCGCTCGACGGAGCGCCGACAGTCCGTCATTTTCTTATGCATCAGTCGGGTATGCGGCATACCAATGACGACGAGGACGAAAGCATTGTCGGCGAGTATCCGCGTCTTGAGCCATCGCTGGCGCGGATCACGAAGGAGCGGCTGAAGTTTTCCCCTGGACGGAAAACACTCTACACGTCGTGGGGCTACGCCGCGCTCGGTTGCGTGATCGAGTCGGTCACCAACCAGTCCTATGCCGATGCGATCCGAAAGCTCGTCCTCGCACCGTCGGCGATGAAGGACACGACGTTTGACTCGCCCTCCTATTCGAGTCCGACATTCAGTCCGGGCTTTCGGATGTCCGGCCGTTTCCTGCCGTCAGTGATCGTGGATACACGGTTCAAGACGCCGGCGAGCGGCATCATCTCCACGGTCAACGACCTCGCTCGATTTGCGAACGCACTAATCGCAGGTCAACTGATTTCTGGCGCGTCCTTTCAAGAGATGGTCGCGATCAGGAAGGCGCCGGAAGATGACCGTCCGCTCTTCACCGCGGGTTGGACAATCGGACCGACGAACCTCGGCACCCTCGGGTTTAACTACAACGGATCTATGGAAGGGTCGACTGCGTTCCTCGTAATATTGCCGGAACCGCGGATTGCGGTCGCGGTCCTCACGAACCGGGAGCGCTTCGTCCCCGGCGTTACCCCTGTCGTGCGCGAAGCGCTTAGAGCCGCACTTGGATTGCCCTCGCAATAACGTGCAAGCGAACACGATCCAAGTCCCAGTTTGTTGTGACCTGCGCGCGTTGCGCTACGGTGGGCAACCTTCGCCTGATACCCGAGCGAAGGATGGTGGACAATCTTCGCCTGAATGTCATGAGTGAGGTGGTGAGCCCGGACGGAATCGACCTGGTTCAGTCGAGCGCGAAGCACGAAGACGCGAGGCTGAGTTCTTCCGGGCGAGCCAATTTGGAGGCGGAAGGCCGAGAATGGTGGTGATCCGCATTTTCGTGAATTGGAACCAGATGGCGGCGTGGCTGGGACGGATCGAGCGCCTGCGGGCCGTGGCGTGAGGTGACGTGACGGGCCGGCACTTTTGCCGTAATCTGGAGCGAAGGAGTTCGACGATGGCAAGCCTTGATTGGTCCCAGTGCCCGGCCGTCGAGAGTGTCCCAGGCAAGGTAAGCGGCGCGTGGGTGTTCAAGGGCACACGGCTCCCTGTCGCCACCGTCATCGAAAACCTGGAGGATCTCAGCGTCGAGGAGGTCATGGAGCAGTTCGACGTGACGCGCGAGCAGATCACGGCCGTCCTCGACTTCGTCGCCAAGAGCCTTCGCGCCGACCCGGTTCCCACCGGTGCTCATCCTCTTTGACCACGGCACGCCGAAGGGGCTGGCCCGCGCGCTGTCCGGGCATACCATCCACACCGCGCAGTCCAAGGGCTGGGACACGCTGAGCAACGGCGCTCTGCTGGATGCCGCTGAGGAAGCCGGCTTCGAGTTGTGGCTCACGACCGACCGGCGCATCCGCCACCAACAGAACCTGCGGGTACGCCGCATCGCACTGGTCGTTCTAACCGGCAGTACACGGTGGTCGAGCGTCCGGCAACATGCGGATCGCGTCGCCGCCGCCGTGGCTTCCGCGACGCCTGGCAGCTATGCCGAGGTCGAGATTCCCTTCGAGCCGAGATCGCGTCGGAGCTGAACGACCGTCGTAGCCGGCGCACGGCCGGTCAATCGAGGCCGGTGCGTCGCTGTGATTCGATTCCTATTTGCGGTCGCGCATTCGGCGTCCGCAAATGACTGGAACGACACGACTGATTGTTGGTGAGCCCGGAAGGAATCGAACCATCAACCCCGCCTCGACTGCGCAGATGCCGAATCGACCCACCACACCACGGTACCTGTGGTGGGGCGGATCCCCGCCGCTGGATAGACGTGCGGATCGGAATCTGCCGCAAGGGCATGACGCAAGGCGCTTGCTTTCGTGGCGCCTGCGACCAGGAAATAGATATTGGTCGAGCGACACAGGGCGGACAACGTCAGCGTGAGACGCCATTGGGGAGTGGCGTCGGTATGCGCCGCGACCACCCAGCGCTCTTGCTCATCCACCGCCGGCGTCCCGGGAAACACCGACGCCGTGTGCCCGTCTTCACCGATGCCGAGAATGTTCAAGTCGAACGCCGGACCATCGCCGTCGCCGAAAAACTCCCTCAGCACCTTCTCGTACATGGCCGCGGCGTCCGCGGCCGGCGAAAGGTGCGTCGGCATGGCGTGAATATTCGAGGCCGGGCACGGCACATGATCCAACAGCGTTTCGCGGGCCATCCGGTAATTGCTCTCAGGGTGGTCGGCGGGAACATAACGATCATCGCCCCAGAAGACGTGCACTTGCGCCCACGGAACTTGCGCGCGAAATTGCGTGCCGAGCAGGCGATACATCCCACGAGGCGTCTCACCGCCCGATAGCGCCAGCGAACAGCGTCCGTGAGCCGCCACGGCAGCATTGATGATGTCCACCGCCGCGGCGGCGGCTTGCGCGCTGAGCGCATCGACGTCAGCCAGGACATGCACCCTCACCACCAATGACAGCTGCCGCACGATCCTTTCAACGATCACGTCAGGCGTCGCCGCGGCATCGATCACGATCGCGTTGGATGGCTCTTCCAAGGCGTCGAACTGGC
>JBBDXZ010000018.1:10231-50161 GCA_040902075.1 Gemmatimonadaceae bacterium | reverse complement strand
GTCGCTCGGGGCCACGTCGCCGGCACGAGGCGCCGGATCCATGATTTCCTGCCAGTTCTTCCAGTCGCGGTTGCGAATGAGCATCGCGATCGGAGAACCGATCGTCTCACCGGCGCGCACGCCTGAAAGCAGCTCGACCGCGTCCTGCTCGATCTGCATGCGGCGCCCGCGGCCGTACCCTTGTTGGCGTCGCGCGAGCTGCTCGTCGATGTGCCTGGCAAGCAGCGGCAAACCGGCTGGAACGCCCTCGAGGACGCCGACGAGCGCCTGGCCATGGGATTCGCCGGCCGTCGTGAATCGCAAAGCCATGGGGGAGTGGGGAGTGGGGGGTGGGAAAGTGGGTAGTGCAGATTCGAAGTGGGAAGCAGTGAACGTTGCGCCACGCTTCCCACGCCCCACTCCCCACTACCCACTGAGGTTACGGTACCGCCAGGATGTCCGCCGCCCGGAGGTCGATGACGGTGAGTCCTCCGGCCAACGAAATGCCGTAGAGCTTGAGGATGACCAGGTCCTGAGCCGGTGTGCCGGGAGGATTGTCCCCCGCCAGAGGACGCGACACACGGAGTGGGCCGTAGAGCTGGTGCTTCAAGTCGTAGCGTCCGCGCCGGATGAAGAACGCCAGGTCCGTCGCGTGAATGGTCTTGTCGCCCGCGGCGATGAAACCGAGACGCTCCTCGGCCGGACCCTGTGTGCCGTCCGCGTGTGTAATGCCATCCGCGCGTGGGTGATAGGCGATGCCTGCGCCACCCGTCCCCGCGTCCCCGTAGAAGCCCTGCAGTCGCAAGTGGAACGGCTCGTCGACTGCCGAGAAATACGACTGCGTGCCGTGAGCAGCGACGGTTCGGCCCGTGCTGTCGATGGCGACGCCAAAGATCCGTTCGGATGCCTGATTCGTCAGGTCGAACTGAGTGACGATCGGGGAGTGGAAGCGCGGAAACAGGGGCCGGAGGGGATGCAAGGTGGTCGGACAGGCCGCTGCACAGGGATTCGCGGCGGCCATCAGAAGGACACCCACCGAGGTGTTGCCCTCGCCGAAGGCAATCCACCTTCGGTCCGCGCTGGTCCCGACGAACGTCGTATCGGTGATGCCGACAGGATCCACATCTTCGAAGACGCGCACATCGCTGCACTTTCCGAAGCGGCCGAACGCGTCGACGGGATTCTCGAGTGGGTCGAAAAGCGCGCACCCATTGCTTGGACTGGTGACAAGCGGACTGCCCGCATTATCACGTCGATTGAGCCGGAGCGCCGCAGCCGCGGCGACAACGCCCTGAGCAATCCCCTCGGGGAATCTCGGATCGAAGCGCGGATCGTTCGCGGCGGGCAAGTCACACGTTACCTTGCCGAACTGCTCACCGCGGCCAACCGTATCACGGCATGTTGGCGATCTCACGAAATCCGACGGCAGATTCGTGCCCGGTAGGTGATCGAAGAGAAAGAGCTCGTCCGCGGTCCCCGGCGGATTGCGGCGAAACTCCACCGAATCGATGTCGACGATAACGAAATTCTCGATGGTTGTCGCCAAGTCGCGGACGAAGACGAATGTGCGCAAGTCCGGGAAGGGTTGTCGCGGATCCAAATAGCGAACCGTTCCCTCCGGTGCCGTCGGGGTCGGCTTGGTGGAGAAGTAGATGGTGGTGTCCGAAATCTGGCCGATGTACTGCGGCCGGTCGGAGAACATGCGCACGTTCACGGGTCCAAAGTGCACGAAGCCGCCATTGTCGAACCCTTCGGTCAGGACGAACATGAAGTTCGTGCGCGTGCGAATCCGTTGTGTCAGGTCCTCGCGCATGCCACCCGGTCCACTCACGAGGCCGCCGGGATCCCCGAGATAGACGCGGCTGACGTTCGTACCCCCCGAGTTGGCGACCAGCAGCGTGTCCTTGTTGAGAGCGACCGCCAGCCCCCACGGCTGCGATCCAACCGCGACTCCAACGGGATCGAACACCCTCGTCGGATTCTCCCAGATGTCGAGGCGGTTGGCGTCCAGGTTCGAGATGATGACGCGGCTGCGCACGGTGTCGACGGCCACGTCACCCAGGACGCCGGGGCGCGGGAGGTTATAGCTGCGACCGAACACGATGAGCGACAGGTCGATATGAGCGAGCGCTGGGTTGCTCTGCGCCAGTGAGCTGATCGATGGGACGGAGAAGCCGCGCAGCCCCGCCGCGTCGTCGGCAAACGAAGAAATGCGCACTTTCAGGCCCTGGGCCACCGGTGGCAGGTTCAGGAACAGACATGTGGGCGGCGGGGTCCCGGAGAACGGTGGCGCGAGCGGAACGGTGACTTGCGCGACGAGCGTATCCGCGATGTCGTCGAAGATCGTGTAGCCCAGAGCGACGATGTCGTCGCCGCTTGCAGTGATCTGAATGCAGTCGTCGGTTTCGAGCCGCGGCTCGATCAGCTGCGTGACTTTCGGCGGCCGTGTGCCGCGCGCCAGGACGATTACCGTGATGGGAGCGGTGGATCCAGGGTTGCCCTGAATGTCTTCGGCCGACGCCGTGATCGTGATGGGCCGGCCAGCCGGCGCGTTCAGTGGAACTGGCACGAGGTAGTCGATCGTGTCGTCGCGCACAATACCCGCGAACACAGTGTCGAACTGCGCGTTGAGCCCGGGAGCCGGCCAGGTAGACTCGCCCTGCACGAGGGTTCGAACGGATCTCACGCCGACGTTGTGCGTCACGTGCACCCTGACTGTCATCGAGCTGCCCTGAGCCACTTCTGATCCCGGCAGTGGTCCGAGGATGTTCACTGCCGGACCCGTGACGAGCTGGAGCACTCGTCTCGCCGTGTCCACGTTGCCCGCCGCATCCACGCCAATTGCCAGGATGATGAGGTCGCCCAACGTGGAGTCGACCGGAACGTTGGGCTTCAGATAGCGACTGACCGTTGTGTCCGTGATGCCGGAACGCAACGGCACCGCGCCCGGAGCGGGCATTGGAATCGCCGTGTACCGGATGGTCTCCTGGAGCGTGCCGAGCGAATCGACGCCGGAAAACTTCATTCCCTGGATCGTCAGCCCGGCGACGTTGCGATCGTCCGTGACGCGAACCCTGACCAGGATCGAATCGCCGATGTTGACCTGCGCGCCGTTCGTGGACGGAATCAGAATCTGGGTGAACACGTTGCCGGTATCCGGAATGCTCGGATCCGGCGGCACCACCGGCGCCGTCCCCGTGGGACCGCCGCTGATGCCGCTGCCGAACCGCGGTTGCGCGGGGCCGCCGTCGCAACTCAACACGATGAGGACGCCTGCGGCGGCGCCAGCCAATCGAGCGAGAGGGAATCGCATGTCCTTCAACTCCTATGGAGAGCGCCGCGGTTCCAGCATCGTGTCACCATCGTCCACGATGTGCGGCGTGATCAGAATGAGTAGATCCCGCTTCGTCTCGTTGCGGGTTGTCACGCCGAACAGACGACCGATGAGCGGCAGGTCCACGAGAAACGGAATACCGGTCTTGCTTATCGTGACGCTGGTTTGAGTGAGGCCACCCATCACCGCGGTCTCACCGTCGGCGACGAGCACGACATTGTCGATGGCCTGGGTCGGGAAGATTGCGCCGATGGATCCGCCGACCAACTGCACGTCGGAGTTCTCGGCGTGGACCGTCATCATAATTTGCCGATTGTTCGTGACGGAGGGTGTGACCTCGAGCACAATACCCGTCTGTCGCATGTCAATTGCCACCTGGGGGGCTGCGCCGGAGGCTGTCCCGCCCGTCAGCGGCGCGGGAACCAGGACGGGAACCTGCGTACCCGCGGTGAGAATCGCCCGACGCCCACTGAGGGTCGTCACGCTCGGCTCCGCCTGGACGTCGAGCAATGAGTTCGTGGTGAGCGCGTCCATGAAGGTCGTAAAGTCAAACGCGCCGATCGCGGCCGAATAGATGATGCTCAGGGTCGCATTGGGAACGTTGGCGCCCGCGTTCGCGATCGCGGAGATCGCGTTGCCGCCGAGCAGGATCACATTGTCGGCTCCCGCCAGGGCGCCGGTATCGGCGCGCGGCACGATCCGGTTGAAATACTGTTCCCGCGTGCCAAGATCGTACTTGAGGCCGAGGGCCTCGAGCTGCGTCCGGTCCACGAGGATGATCTTCGCCTTGATGTTCACCTGCGGTTGACGGACGTCGAGCGTCCTCGCGTACTCGATCATGTCGGCCATCGAGGATGCGACGTCGGTGATCGAGACGCTGTTCGACAGCGGGTCGGCCGTGACGGCGCCGCGTTGCGGGCACCGCAGGTCGACGGTGCCGGGTTGGGCAAGAAGTGGTGCGGCCTGCGCTGCGGCCGCTGCGCCCGCCGCGGCCTGGTTGGCGGCCGGTTGACCCTGCGCTCCACCAATTTGCTCGCCGCAATCGCGCGTGAGCCGTTCGCGCAGGGCATTGGCCACGTCGGTGGCCGCCGTGTAATTCAACCGGACGGTCCGCGTGATCAGCGGCTCGAACCTCGGCCGCTGGGTCATCGACGCCCGCGTATTGACGATGATGATGCCGTTTTCGTCCTCGTATGCATCGAAGCCATTGGCGCGGAGAATCGCGCGCATGGCGACATCCCACGGCTGGTTGACGATTTCCGCCGTGATCGTCCCATCGACTTCTCTGGACGGGATGATCGTGCGGCCGGAGATGGCGGCGAAATGTCCCAGCACTTCGCGGATGCTCGCCTGGTCCCACGTGACGCTGATGCGCGGCTGCTGGGCCTGCGGCGGATTCTGTGCGGCGCCAGCCTGCGTCGCCGACACATTCGTCACCGTGGCTCGGTCGCTAGTCGACATGCCTCCCATCCGCGCCGTGTCCGGATAGGTGGGTCCCTTGGCCAAGGCGGGTGATGCCAGAGCCGGCTTCCCGACGCGCCAGGCCCTGAAGTTGTCGCCGCCTTCCACCGAGACCATGACCTGATGGGCTTCGCGGCTCACGTCATACCGTTTGGGACCGGCGAGGGTCAGAACGACGCGCACGACGTTGGGCTGGTTCTGCGCATAGCGGACGTCGAGGACGCCGCCGCGTGCCACGCGATCGTAGCCTCCTTTCTTGACGCCAAGGGACGCGCCCGTGATGTCGATGACGATCCGATCCGGATTACGAAGAGCGAAATCCCGCACGCTCACTGGGCCGTCGATGCCGATGACAACGTGTGCCTGACCGCTCGTGGGGACGACGCTGAAGGAAATGACGGCACCGTCATTCACTTCGAGGAGCGTCGCTCCGACCAGCAGGACGGCGCCCACGCCGCACGCGAGCGCGCGCATCAAGCGCCCACGCGTTCCGGGGAGTGCCGACAGTCGCTTCATCTCGCCCTCACTTTGGATGTATCACCCATGACCAACGAATCCTGGCGATTGAGACCAAACTCTTCGATCGAGAAAATCACCGACTTCCGCTTGATCAGCGCGACGCGCATCCGACCCAGCAGCATCCCGGTCGTGACGCGGTACTGTGTCTTCGTCTGGATGTCGCGCAGCATCGCGACCGACCGCCGGCCCGTCTCGTCGTACGCAATGCCGATCAGCTTGAGGTCGGTGAGAGTGGGACGCAGTTCGGGCGTGGCAAGCAACGAAAAGAAGGGGTCGCGGCGGCCGCCGGCGGTATAGCTGAAGACCTCGCGGAGGATGACGGGAGGTCGAGGCGGTGCCGCTTCCGCCGCCACGGCCAGGCCGCGGGCTTGGGGAGCCTGCTTCGTCTGGGGCGCGGGCGTTTTGGTGCCTTGCGCCGACGCGGCAGCAGCCATGGCGACGAGAGCGGCGAGCGGCAGTATGCGCAAGGTCATTGCCCCGTCCCGGCTGCCGGCGTGCTGGAAGAAAGCGACCGCTTCACGACGAACGTCTGGACCTCGAAGGTTGCGTCGAGCAACTGCTCGTTCGGGCGCGCGCCGGACGTGCGCGCACTGTGCGCCAGCGACACGTTCATCGGCGCCACGATGCGGGTCAGTGCGCCGACGTTGCTGAGAAACTGCGCGATCCGATGGTACGTGCCCGTCACGCCCATGCGGTACCGGTGCGTGTCGAACACTTCGCCGCTGATGACGGTCAGAGGCGTCACTTCTCCGATCTCCAGACCGACCTGCCGCGCGGCGGTCGAGATCTGGTCCAGGAGCGTCGGGAGCTCGTTTCCCACGGGAACGAGTTGGCGCATCACGCCGAGCAGCCGGCCATACATGTCGGCTTCCGCCCGCAACTTTTTCTCGGTCCCGCGAGCGACTTCTTCCCGAATGACGCCGTTGGCTTCCTCCAGCTTCTCGACGCGCGCTTGCAGCGTTTCGAGCTGGGTGTTCTTCGGCTTGTGCAGGTATTCGTAATAGGCGTATACCCCGCCGAGGAACATCACGCAGAGGATCGCCATCAGCTTGTCGCGCTGGGTCTCGGGCATCAGTCCCATGGCTTATCTCGGCGAAAGGTTGAGCGGTACGCGGTTCACCAGCAGCGTGTCGGGACGCGCGTACGTGACATCGAGCGTGAACTGCCACGCGTCCTTGCCAGTCTCGATCATCGGTTGCGAGCCGAAAAGCGTGACGGCCTCGATGAAGGGAGAGTCCTCGAGACTCCGCATGAACCGCGTTAATGCCTGGAGGTCGACCGTACGGCCCACGATACGCACGCGAATCGTGTCCCGGGGAATGACAGGCTCGGGCCGCCGCTTTCTGATCTTGGTCGGCGGAGAACTGTCCGGCGGGGGCGTCTTGATGGCCGCGGCCGGTGAAAGCCCCTGCGGGGTGCCGTAGATGGCCATGGTCCGAAGCCAGGTATAGATCGGCAACGTCTTGCTGACCTCTTCCATGACGTGCGGCCAAATGAGCCGGTCTTCGTCGATGGCCTTGATGATGGAGAGCTGAACGAGCGCGCTGTCGCGCCGCGACTGGGCCTGCATGCGGTCGCGCAAATACGTCGCGAATTCGGTGGAGTCCGAGACGGCCTTGGTTTCCCGCCCCTGAAGCGAACGTTGCTGCGCCCGTTGAGTCGTGAACAGGTAACCGAGGAAGGCGACCACGACGATGCCCGTACCAACCGCGGTCGCGAGCCACTTGTCCTTGACGCGCGCCGAGATGGCCGCGCCCCACGCCGCGAAGTTGATGGACGGCATGCTGCTGCCACCGCCCCCTCGCTTGGGTTTCTTGCCGCCGGGAAGAAGATTGATCTCGATCATCGCAGCGTCCGCAAAGCCAGGCCGATCGGGAGCATCAGCAACGGCGCGACCTCGTCGGTCACCAGATTGTCCATGGCGCCATCGCGTACGGAGAGAGCGGCGAGCGGATTCGCGAGCTGCGCTTCGACGCGGAGCCGCGCTCCCAGCGCTTCCGTGAGCCCGGGGATCCTGGCGCCGCCCCCGCACGTGTAAACCGCGCGAATGCTCGCGCCGCCGCGGGTATTCGACGCGATGAACGCGACCGCGCGCTCGACGCCGACGGCGATCTCTTCGCCCCGCGTCTCGATGATGGCGTCGATATGCGGCGAGCGATCGAATCCTTGCAGCAGCGCGGCGGCCTCGTCGGCGCCAAGCCCGCGCTCCTTCTGCAACGCCTCGCGAAAGTGCCGCGTGCCAAGCGTCAGGTCTCGAGTCAGAATCGGGACGCCTTCCTCGAGAATGTTGATGTTCGTGACGTCGTGTCCGATGTTCACGAGCGCGACCATCCCCTGCATGGCATCGGGATAGTTCAGCTCGAACGCGTTGTGGAGCGCGAACGCGTCGACATCGACGATCGCCGCCTCGAGTCCGGCGTCCGAGAGCACGCGAACCTTGGAATCCACCAGCTCGCGCTTCGCGGCCACGAGCAGGACATTCATTTCGGTTCCCTCGGCGTCGGGATCGAGGATCTGGAAATCGAGCTCCACCGACTCCATGTCGAACGGCACGTGCTGCTCGGCTTCCCAGCGCATGAGCTCACGCGCCTGCGCTTCCTTGACCCGTTCGATCTGGATCTTCTTGATGATCACGTCGCGGCCGCCCACGGCGGTGACGACCTGCTTGGAGCTCACCCCAGCGGCCGCCAGGGCGCTCTGAATCGCTTCGGCCACGACGCCTGGGTCCATGACTTCCCCCTCGACGATGGCGTCCTGCGCCAGCGGCTGGACGGCCACTTTCGTCAGTTCCGGTTCTTTCTTGGAATGGTCGACGACCGCGACCTTGATCAGGCCGGAGCCGATGTCGAGGCCGACCGTCGACTTCTTACGACCAAAAAGTGCCATGGTGGGGATCGGGACTTACACCGTCGCTCCTGCAGACGGTCCAATGTCCGAAAGACGGGGAGAAGAGATTTGTGACATTCACGCCCGGACGACTCTCCGGGACCGTGGCTGTCACCAGGCTTTAACTGATGCGGGTTACTAACTGTCCGTTCCTGCACTTAGCTCAGGTGCTCGAGGGCACCAGGCGCAAGAAAGACGGCGCAACGCCGCGCTCGGTCACTTACGGGGTCACACGACCGACACAACGCCAGGTAACAACCGGGTTGGAGTCGTGGTTTCGCGCACCCGCCTACGGAAGGTCGCTCCAGGCACGGAGCGGCACCAGTGCGGGAACGCCACCGGATACCCGAACGAGCACTCCGATTCGCCTTCGGACCGGCGGACGCTCCCTGCTTGCGGCCTCTGCCACGAGCCAATATGTCCGGTCGCTGGTCCGCGTCACCCAGCTTGCGACCTCAAGGCCGGAAATGGCCGGGCTCGCCAACGTCATGACGCTGCCGATCGGCTGATCGCTTCGCGCCGAGCTGTCCCACATGGCGATCAGTTCGACCAGCGATCGCTCGGCCGCCGGCTGCAGCATCGATCCGCGTTGCACGAATCTGGCGGAGGCCGCGAGCTGCCTGGCGACGAATGCGCCACCGACCGCGAGCGCGCTCGCGATCGTCATGGCGAAGAGCACCATCGGGAGCGCCGCCCCGCGGATTGCTCGGCGAATTCTCATCGTGCGTTTCGCAAAGCAACGACGGTTACCGACGAGTCCTCGAATTGGCCGGCACCGCCACGAGCAATGACAGTGACGCTCGCGATTCGATGAGAATCGACAGGAGACGTCAGTTCGTCGCCATCCAGATCGCGGTACAGCAAGCGCAGACCGGTCTGTGCGGGGTCGGGGCTGTAGGGTTTCAGCGGGCCAGCCACCGGCTGGATCGAGTTGAATCGGTCCGCGGCGCCATTCCAATCCTTGCCGCCCAAATACCAGCGACCATCGGAGGCGCGATACAGGCTGAGGCGGAACGGCCGGGTGAAGCGCAGTGACGCGCCCGCGGGGACAGTCACTTGCTCCAGCGATTCCAAAGTCCACGCGGACGTGACGCTCGGGAAGTGGGCGCAGCTTGCGCCCGGGATAGGAGCCGACGACAGCCGCAACGCCAGCCAGGTCGCACCGAGCGAGTCGTCGAAAAACGCGAGGACGCGATCGCCGGCCTCGGGCTGTTCACTGAAAGCAGAGAGGGCGTTGCCGCTCGTGGCGGCTGCCACGGGGATTGTCAGTCGACCCGGCACACCGCCGCAAGTCAGGGCACTCCCCATGGGGAGGTGAAGCTCGATGGCGGAATCCTGGGCCACGATGATGTCGCCACCGCCCGGCGAAACCCCCCACAGCATGCCGGCGGCAATCGTGGTTGCCTGGCCTACCTGACTCCTGACGGCTGTGGCTTCGCCGATGCCGCGAAAGAACCGGAGCTGTCCCGCGGCCAGATGCGAAGTAATCCCCACCACGCCGGCAAACACACCCATCGAGATGAGCAGCTCGTGAAGCGTCCACCCGGCGCGCTTCATGGCGCGCAGATCGCAGAGGCGCGGGCCACCATGCTACCTGGCCGCCCACGCGGAAGCGCGAACGTAACGCTATCGCTGATCAGGCGCATGGCTCCCCGCGCTTCAATCACCCAGAACTCCGCGACCCTGCCTGGTAGGGATGCCTGTCCCGTTGTCGGGGTTGGACAGGCCGACGCCCGAAGCAGCTCGACGCGGTTGCGCGCCAGCGCGAGGGCGCTCGCGCTTTTTTGCGTGGCGGCAATGTCGCGCGCGGCAACGGCACTTACCGCGGCGATTGCCAGGAGCCCGAATTGCAGGAGCACGAGCGCGACGATGGTTTCGATGAGCGTGAACCCGGAACGCATGCAGATACGCTATTGGCTCGCGCGGCGGGGCCGTCATCAAAACATTGCATCCAGGCCCCTACCACCTACCACCTACCACCTACCACCTACCACCTACCACCTACTCCAACCCGTACTCCTTGATCTTGTAGAGGAGCGCCCGGTGCGACAGCTCGAGGAGCCGCGCCGCTCTCGTCCGGTTGCCTCCAGTCTGCCGCAGGGCGCGCTCGATCAATGTCCGTTCGAGCGCTTCGGTGCGGCGCTTCACGGATAGATCGAGGTCGTCCTCCGCCATCGGCACCCCGCTCCCGGGCGAACGGACCGTCTGTGGTAGATGCTCGGCTTCGATCTGCGCGCCATCGGTGAGCACCATGGCGCGTTCGATCACATTCTCCAGCTCGCGCACGTTCCCGGGCCAGGCGTGATCCATCAGCAATCGCATGGCGGCGGGTGTCACACCGGTGATGGCAAGCCCGAGGCGCTTGTTGAACACGCCGATGAAGTGCCGCACGAGGTCTGGAATGTCCTCGCGCCGCTCGCGAAGCGGAGGCAGCTGGATGCGCACGACGTTGACGCGATAGAAAAGATCCGCGCGGAATCGTCCTGCCCGCACCTCGGTCTCCAAATCGCGCGAGGTGGCGGCCACCACGCGGACGTCGACCGCGCGTGGGGTGTTGTCACCGACCGGGCGCACCTCGCCTTCCTGCAGCGCACGCAGCAGCTTGACCTGCAAGGCGACCGGGAGCTCGCCGATCTCGTCGAGGAAGAGGGTGCCGCCATCCGCCTCCTCGAACAGTCCGTGACGGTCATCCACAGCGCCGGTGAAGGCACCGCGGGCATGCCCGAATAACTCACTTTCGAGCAGTTGCTCCGGAATGGCGCCACAATTCACCGCGACGAACGGCGCGGTGGCCCGGGGACCCGCTTCGTGGATGAGACTCGCGATCAGCTCCTTGCCCGAGCCGCTTTCTCCCGTGATGAGCACGGTGCTGGGATGCCGCGCGACTTTGCGAGCGATCGCGATGGCCTGCCGGAGCGGCTCACTATGACCCACGATCCCGCTGGGCGCGCGGAGCGCGGCAATCTCCTCGTGTAACAGCATGACTTGTTGACGCAGCCCCTCGCGCTCGATCGCCTTGCTGACCACGAGGAGCACTTGATCCGCGCGGAACGGTTTCTGGATGAAGTCGTACGCACCGCGCTTGATGGCGGCGAGCGCATCGTCGTCGTCGCCGTAGGCGCTCATCATGATCACCAGCGCGCGGCCGGTTCCCTCGCGGTAGCGATCGAGAAAGGTCAACCCGTCCATGCCGGGCATGCGAACGTCGCACAGCACGAGATCCGCGTCACGCTCCGCCAGCATCGCGATCGCCATTTCCCCATTGGTGGCGGCCCGCGTCTCGTGTCCCTCCGCGCCCAGAATGAGCGTGAGCGTGTGACGCAGCCCGAGCTCGTCGTCAACGATGAGAATGTTCACGACAGCGCGAGTCGTCCTGCCGACAGATGGCGCGCCGGACCCGACGTCCGGGACTCCGTCAACAGAAGCGGAAGCAGCAAGCGAAACGCGGCTCCCCCCTCGCGCGACGGAGAGACCCAGATCGCGCCGCCGGCGTTCTCCACCGCGCGCGCGACGATGGCGAGCCCGAGACCCGTTCCCTTTCCGGGCTCTTTGGTGGTATAAAACGGCTCGAAGATTCGTTCGACCTCGCTCGCGGGAATCCCCGGCCCGGAGTCCGTGATGACGACCATCGCGAAATGGTCCGCGTCGGTGGATTCCAACCACCGGAGCGCGCGCGCGCTGGGCGGATTGAGCGGCCGCGTTCCAGCGTCTGACGCACGCCGAGCCCCCGACAACAGCTCGGCGCGGTTCGTCTGCCGAATGTTGATGGACAGTTTCCCGCTCCCGTTCATCGCGTCCACTGCGTTCAGCACCAGGTTTACGAACGCTTGCTCCAGATCGTGGCGGTCAGCCGCGACGATGGTGGATTTGGTGGCGGCTTGCAGCGCGAGTTGGATGTGCTTCAGCGCTCCTTGCGTGGTCAGAAGCTCGACGACGGTGCGCGCCGTCGCGTTGAGGTCCACCTCGGTTGGCACGCGCGGTTTCGCGCGGGCGTAATCGAGCAAGCCGCGAATGATGCGATCGATGCGCCCCGACTCGCGCTCCAACCCGGCGAGCGCGTCGCGCGCCTCGGGCGTGCCCGGAGGCGCCGTTCGAAGCAGATGAAGGTAGCCGTTGATCGCACCCAATGGATTTCCGATCTCGTGAGCGACACCCGCCGCCAGCCGTCCGACGCTGGCCATCTTCTCCACTCGGACCAGGTGCGCGCGCTCTTCCAGCAGCCGGTCCGTCATTCGATTGACACTGTTGGCGAGGTTGGCCATCTCGATCGTGTCGCCAGGCGCGACGCGACGCTCGAGATCGCCCGAGGCGATGGCCTCGGCGGCGTTCATCGTTTCCCGGAGCGGCCGTAGCACGACCTTCTCGACCTGATACGCGATGTACGCCAGGAGGACGGACACGTCGGCCGCCACGAGCACACTGATGTAGACCGGTGCATTCTCGGGATCGAGCACACCGTAGAGCAGCACGACGCTCGCCACACCCAACGCCAATGCGGCGGCGGCGAGCAGAGCGAGGTTGAGGAGAAGCTCAGTGCGGATGGAAAAGCGGCGAGTCACGATAGTTCTCGTGCTCCTAAGGACTGGCCGCTACCGCAAAAAGAAACCGGGCCAGGCTTTCGCCTGACCCGGTTCGGTGAATCGACTACGAGTGCAGTTACGGAGCGCAGGCAGGTTCGCCTTCGCCGGCCGTGCTGACGACAGGGTTCGTCGTACCGACGGAGATACCGCACGACGTGTTAGCCAACTGCGTGTGGCTGTTCGTCGCTGACCAGTAACCAGAACCCGGAACGATGACCGGAGCGGTGGTACCAGTCGACTGCTTGAAACCAAGGTTCGTGAGGTTCGCCGTGTAGCGGGACGAGTCACTGAAGAACGCTTCCTCGGAGCTAACCAGGTTGCGAAGGTCGCTCTTCATCGCGGTGACGTACGCCTTGCCCTTCGTGTTCGCGAACTTTGGGATTGCGATCGCCGCGAGAATGCCGATGATGACGACTACGATCAGCAGCTCGATCAGCGTAAAGCCCTTGCGGTTCATGCTTTCTCCATGGGAAAAGGGGGCTGTGGCCTGTAACGGCCGAGGTACAGGTAAGGCAATGCCGGGGCCAGCCCGGCCCAACGGTGTAAGCGTATGTAAATCAGCGTGATACGCGGATGAGCAGGACGATCTACGGCCCCGGAAAGTGCGGTGTTCTGCACGGGCACGGGCATTTTGCGAGGGTGCATTGAGGCCTCATTTGGAAATCCTGGTACCAGGCGCCGCGCAGGAGCGAACAGGATGAAGCGCGGAACAGTGTCGAGCTGGCCCTGCGTGAGGAGCGTCGGGGAATCCAAACCGCCTCGAGTGCACCCGAGCCAGGTCGCGTTCGGTGGTGGCCCGCCTCAGAAGATCGAACTGCTGCCCCGTCTCGGGAAAGAGGACAGTGAGCGCAGAATCAGGAACGTCGACAAACACGGATGGCGAACCGCGTCCCCAGTCAGCGGCCACGAGCGGGTACATGACGTGGATGGATGCCAGGACCACCGGCACCCGCATTCCCTGCGCTCGTTGCAACGCCACGCGATGCTCATCGACGGCGCTCGCAAAGGCGCGTTTGGATCCGACCTCGCGCGTGACGCTCACGAACCAGAACCAGACGACGACCACCGCGAAGATTCGTGCCGCCCAGCGTCCGGTGAGCTCCATACCAAAAGCGATCAACGGGCCCCACGCGAGCGCCGTGGTAATCGCGTATCGCGGCACATCGATGGCTGTCCCGCGACGGACACCAGCATCAGCGCGATTGGCATCAGCGCCAGCGACGCCAAGGCGACGACGAACCACAATGCACGAGCCAGCGCGCCGGCGATGCTGGCATTCGCGCCGAATCGCCTCCGAAGCACGACGTACAGCAGGCAGAGCGCCGTGAAGACGCAGACCAACGACATCACTCTCAACGTCGTGGGAGACAGCTCGCCAAGCACGTTGCGCATGCCCCACACCACAAGGTGCAGGAGCGTCGCTCCTCCGTCCGCTCCGGCCGCGAGGTCCCCAATCAGATCGAACGGCGACGCGCGCGTTGCTGGGAGAACGGTCAGCCATTCGTCGACCCAGAGCGGCCGGGTGAGCAGGATGTCCCCATCGCTCAGAAAGAGGAGGACGGCGAACAGTGCGGCCAGTCCGAGCGCGAACACCAAGATCTCGCGCCGGGTCGCGCCTTGAGATGTAGGTTTGTTCACTCCGAGCCGCTACCGCGCATACATGATCCTATCGCCCCAGACGCGACTTGCGCCGATCGCGGTTGCTGGAATTGTCTTCCTCGCGACCCTCGCGCTCTTGCAGCCCCTACCGGTCGGCTCGGTTCAGGACGACGGCCTGTACGTGATTCTGGGAAAAGCCCTCGCCACGGGTGAGGGATACCGATTCATCAATCTTCCCGGCGCGCCGGCCGCCGTGCATTACCCGCCCGGTTATCCGACGCTGCTGGCAATTCTGTGGGCCATCTTCCCGCGTTTTCCCGCCAACACGGTGCTTTTCGCTTTTGCGAACATCGCGCTGCTGAGCGTCGCCGCGGGGGCGACCTTTCACTTGGGACGCCGGCTGGATCTGCCGCCGATGGTCGCGACAGGTTGCGCCCTCGCGGGTTTTCTGATGTTGCCGATGCTCGCCTTGGGCTTGACCCTCGTCTCAGAACCGCTGTGGCTCGCGCTCGCGATTCCCTGGCTTCTGCGCGCCGATCGCGAGACGGGATCGGACAGTGCGGGCACCCCCATGCGATGGACCACGGCCGCCGGACTGGGGGCGGCGGCAGGCGTGCTGATGCTCGTACGCACACAATCGATCGCGCTGCTCGTGGGCCTGATCGCGGCGCTTTTGGTGCGCAGGCGCGCAGGCGCAGCCGCCGCGGCGCTCGTGGGCGCGCTTCTGGTCGCGTTTCCCTGGCAGCTTTGGGTGGCGCATCACGCCGACAAAATCCCCGACACGCTCAGCGGGAAGTATGGCGCATACAGTACCTGGTTGCGGGACGGTCTTCGCGCGGAAGGACTGAATTTGCTCACCGAGTCCATGCGCCGGAACATCCAATCAGCACAGCACTTCGTCAGTGGAATGTTGTCGCTGCCTGGTCTGCCTTCGGCGATCTCGGGAATCGCGCTGCTCGGTCCCGCGGTCGCGGGCGGGGTTCGTCTGGCGCGCCGCACACCGGTCTTGTTCAGCGCGCTCTGTGCGCACGCCGCGCTCATTCTGCTTCTCCCGTTCGAGCCGCAACGATACGTGTGGGGAAGCTGGCCGTTCGTGATCCTGTGGATTGGCGCCGGCCTGATGGAGCTCTGGGAGCGTTGGCGCGCGGGCCGCCGCGCTGGGCCGGGAGCGCCGGGAGCCGCGATCCGCCGTGCGGTCGAAACGGCTGCATTCGCCGGCGGGATACTGGTGATAGCCGGCGCGGCGGTGAGCACGGGGATCGGCCTCTACAGGCAATCCTATCGCAACGTCGCGCTCGGCGGCGCGCACCGGCTGCTGCCAACCGTCGAGTGGGTGGAGCGGCACACCCAACCGGACGCCCTCATCGCCAGTGACGATGAAACGGCCGTGTTCCTCTATACGGGACGGCGCGCCGTGCCGGCCACGAGCTTCCTGGCCGCGAACTACGTGCGACCGACGGTCCAGGGCGCAACTTCCTTTCAGTTGGACACCATCCTGGCGCTTTATCGGCCAGACCTGGTCATCGTCAACTGGCAGCCGACGGTCGCGGCGGCGCTTCGGCTCTCGACGGGCTCTGCGCCCGTCTTGCGCCCCGTCGCATCGCTGCCGAGCGGAGGGGTCTTCGCGCGAGTGAAGTGACGACAGTGACGGTCAGCACGGCTGTCCGATTACGCGGTGACGGGTGTGAGGGTCGCCAGGACGTGTAGATGCCGCCCGAACACCCATTCGGCGGGACCCGGATACAACCCGAGCTCTTCTTCCCATCGCTCCACGCAAAGCCCGCAACTCGGGATCAGTGCGCGCCACTCGGCGCGCGACAGATAGTTGTATGGCAGCGCGACCCCGTGTCTGGCGTTGCCCACCCAATCCATCAGCCGAAGCGTCGGGACGGCGAGGAGCCCTTCGCGGAGATGGTCCTTCACCAACACCATCCGCCGCGCGACGCGCGCGCACTCGCGGAGCAACTGCGCGGCATCGTCCGCGTGGTGCAGAACGTCGATGCAGGTGACGACGTCCACCGACCGCGAGGCCAGAGGCAGCGTTCGTCCATCGAACGCGTCCACCGGAATCGCGGTCCGGGGCCGCACCATTACATCGACACCTCGAATCGTGACGTCTGGCCGCAGCTGCTGCAGGCCAGCGGCGAGTTGGCCGTCGCCGCTCCCAACGTCGAGCAGCTGCGCCCGCGCGGGGATGTGTTGCGCGAGCAGTGACGCCAGACGCCGTAGACGCCGGCCGTGGACCAACCCGCCGTGCAGTACGTCCAACGCGGCCTTCATCGCCGTTTCATGCCGAGAATGCTGATCAGAAAGGAAGAGAAAATGGTTTGGACTCCCAGCGCCGTCAGCGTAACGCCCGGAATGACGGTCCGCATTGTCCGCGCGTAGTCGAGCGCTCCAAAATCGCGCCGGTACCACTGGATGACGGCGAGAACGAGGAGGGCCATTCCTCCGAGGACGGCAGCGGCTCCGGCGACCAGCCCCCGCTCGAGATTCACGTAGTGATACATCCGCATGATTCGTGGATCCTCCGGCAGCAATCCTTCGCGGATGGCGAATGTCTTGGTCATCACGGCGAACAGGATGGCCTGATAACCGCAGATGATCGCGAGACTCGCGAAGAGCAGTGTATGGGCGTCGAAGTGGACGCCGTTGATCGCGACACCGGGCATGGCAACGGCGTAGCCAAGCGCGCCCAGCGCCATGAGCAGCATCCCCGGCACAAGGAACAGCCATCGCGGGCTGTACATCAAAAAGAAGCGGAGCGTCCGCCATCCATCGCGGAATGTGCGGAGATGTGGCTTGTGCGCTCGGCGTCCGTCCGGGTGGAGCGTGATCGGCACCTCGGCGATGCGACTGTGGAAGACGCTCGCCTTGATGATCATTTCCGTGGCGAACTCCATTCCGGTGCAACGCTGATCGAGCTGTTCATACCAGCTGCGCCGAAAGCCGCGAAGCCCGCAGTACACGTCGTGAATCGGTGCTCCAAACCAGCGGCGGGCGAGGGCTGAAAAGAGTGGGTTGCCAAGCCACCGATGGAGCACGGGCATCGCCCCGGGCTTGACGGTGCCGCCGCCGGCGGGAAGCCGGCATCCCTGCACGAGGTCGAAGCCCTGCCGCAACGGGCCGAGAAATCCGGGGATCTCGCCGAAGTCGTAGCTGTCATCGGCGTCACCCATGATGACGAATGTGCCGTTGGCGGCGGCTATTCCTCCCATGAGAGCCGACCCGTAACCTCGGTCGGAGACGGGCACGACGCGCGCGCCCGCCTTTGTCGCAATCGCTTGCGACCCATCCATACTGCCGTTGTCCGCGAGAATCACCTCGCCGCGCACGTGGTGTTCGCGCATCGCCCGCAGCGCTTTCTCCACGCACGCACCGACCGTGTCGGCCTCGTTCAAACATGGCATCACGACAGACAGCTCGAGCACTTCCGTCATGCGGGCTGATTCCTCGTTCTACGGTTCAGGGTGGGACGGGAACGGCGGCGTCTCGATGCGTTCGCCGCGCCCGCGTCGCGCCGCGATCGTGTCACGCACTTGCATGGCCGTACGAAAAATCGCGCGCGCTTCGGTGAAGCGCTCCCCGGCCCTTATTGCATGGAGCGCTTCCGCGCGTGCCTCGTCGAGTCTGAGCGTATTCAGAAGGCAAGACGCAAAGGCGACACGCCCGAAGGGAAACGTCGGATGGTTGTCGTACACCCAGCGATACAGCGGAACCGCCCGCTCGCACATGGCCGCGGCCCGGTACTTCTCGGCCAGGTCATAGGCCACGACCGGATCGTGAGGAAACAGCCGCAGCGCCTGGCGATAATGCAATTGCCCCTCGTTTTGGAGATTGCTCTCGAACAGATGATGGCCGAGGAGAAAGTGCGCGCGATAGCTGGTGGGTGAATCGAGAACGCCCTGCCGGAACAGGCGGTCGTTGTCGCGCCACACTCGATTGCGCGTGATACTCTTGCCCGCGCCGAGCGCGACGAGAGCGACCAAGGCGCCCGCGAGCGCATACTGCGCCGCCCGCCGGCGCTCGAAGCGGCGATACAGCCAGGGAATCGCGCTCGCGAGCGCGAGCATCGCTCCCAGGCTGGGAAGAAGGAGAGTGCGTTCGGCGATGATGAAACCCGCCGGCACGACGAAGTTGCTCGCTGGAAGCAGTGTCACGATCAACCACGCGAGTCCGAACGCCGTGACCGGGCTGCGACGCCAGCACACGACGATGAGGCCGGGAACGACCACCAGGATGAGAAGTCCCGGCAGCTGCGCGAGGCTCGGCCCCTGTGCCACGTCGATGTAGGGAGGCGAGTACTCCGTCATCAAGCGGGCGGGCCAGAGCAGCAGGCGCAGCCATTCCGGCGCCGCGCCGACCATGGTGAGGATGCGATCGCCGCTGGACAGGTCGAGCGCCTGGAAAACGATGTACGGTGTGAAGCCCGTCATGCCCGGCCCAACGACCGAAGTACGAATCCACAGGTAGGCGGCCGCCACCAGCAGCAGCGCAAGCATGGGCAGGCGCGTGCGCGCCAACCGCTCACGCAGCGGCGCGCCGTCGGCCACAACGGTCGCTTCAGCGAGGACCAGAAGGATTGGCAGAACGATCGCGTGCTCTTTGAAGAGCATCGCGGCGCCGTACGCGGCCCCAATCGCCACCCAGCGTTTCCTCGTGATCGCCCCCGCCGCGCGACCGTGCACGTATAGTCCCGTCGCGACCGTGGCCAGGAAGACCACCCACAGCTCGGACTGCCCCACGACGTTCGCGATGGCTTCCACGTGTACGGGATGCGCCGCGTAGAGCGCCGCCGCCGCGAACGCCGCGGCGACCGGCAGCAGCGCGTCCGCGAGCCAGAATGCCGCTACCGACGTCGCGACGTGCAGCGCGACGTTGAGCGCGTGGAAGACGAACGGATTGCCGTCACCCAACGTCCACTGCAGCCGATAGGCGATGATGGTGAGCGGCCGGTACCCTTCGCCGCCCCAGTTCTCCGGCCAGTACGTGTGCCCGAACTCACGCCACCAGCCGGCCAGGCCGTGCATCCGCGCCGGCCGAAGAATCAGATGAACGTCGTCGTGGGTAAACCCGTTCGTGACGCTGTTCGCGGACGCCATGAGCGCGAGAATCCCAATCGTGCTCGCCAGCAGCCACCACGCGCCGCGTGTCATCGACGCGCTGATGTCGCGGGAGACGGCAGCCGCGGCAGCGTGTCGCCCCGGGCGCGGCGGGCGGTCAGCGAATCGCGTCCGAGGTTGGCCGCCGCGATGATCTCGCGACCCTTGCGGACGTCGGCGCCCCATCGGATGGCGCTGAGCGCCACCTTCCTGGCCTCGTCCATCTCGAGCGTCTCCAGGAGACACACGGCCAGACCGTATTGCGACTTGCGCATGTTTGACGCAATCGCGAACGCCGACCGATAGAGCGGGATGGCGGCTCGACACCAGCCGGCTTCACGATAGTGCTCGGCCAGGTTGTACATCGTAACCGGATCGGGAAAGAGCGCGAGCGCGCGTCGCAGGTGTTGTTCGCCGTACGCGTGTTGCGTCCGCTCGAAAAAGTATTGGCCGAGCAGGTAGTGCGCGCGGTAGCTGTCGGGCGCGTCGAGAACCGACTGCCGAAAGAGCGTGTCATCGTCGCGCCATACACGATTGCGCGTGTAGCTGCGCGCGATGCCCAGTCCGACGAGGATCGCGAGCACGCCGCCGGCCGCCAGCTGCGCGACGCGACGTCGCTCCAATCGCTCGTACAACCCTGGCACGACACTGCCGACGGCGATCATCGCGCCGACGCTCGGCAGCAACAGCGTGCGCTCCGCCACGATGAAGCCCGCGGGCACAAGGAAGTTGCTCGCCGGCAGCAGCGTCAGCACGAACCATCCGATCCCGAACGCGGTCACGGGACTCCGCCGCCAACAGACGACGAACAGACCGAGTGTTCCGACCAGCACCAGGAGTCCCGGGAGCTGCGCAACGCTCGGCCCCTGCGCGATGTCCACGTATTGCGGCGAGTACTCCGTCGCCAACCGCGCGGGCCACAGAATAAGACGCAGCCATTCCGGCACGACCCCGATCGCCGTCAGAACGCGATCGGTGCCGGTGAATTTGACGACCTGAAACGGAAGGTACGGTACGAAGCCGGCACCGCCTCCCAGGACCACGCGACTCCGCGCCCACAGGAACGCGACGGCGACCGCGGCCAATATCAGGACCGGCAGGCGGAGTTGCGCGAGTCGGCGCGAGAGCGGGGCACGGTCGGTCGCGACGGTTGCCTCGGCAAGCAGGAGCAACGCCGGAAGCACAATCGCATGCTCCTTGAAGAAGCACGACACGACATAGAGGGATCCGATGCACAGCCAGCGGCGCCACGAAATGGGACCAGTGAGCCGGCCGTGCACGTACAGCCCGACCGCGAGGACGGTCAGCAGCGCCACCCAGAGCTCCGACTGCCCGACCACGTTCGCGATGGCTTCCACGTGCACGGGATGCACCGCATAGAGCGCCGCCACCACGCTGGCGGCGGCGAAGGGAAGGATTCCGCACGCGATCCAGAGCACCGCGATGCTCGTGGCGGTGTGCAGCACGATGTTCACGGTATGGAACACGACAGGGGATCCGCCGCCGAGTGCCCACTGCAGGCGAAACGCGATGGCGGTGAGCGGTCGATACCCGTCGCCGCCCCAGTCTCGGGGCCAATACGTCTGCCCAAAATCGCGCCACCAGCCGGCAAACGAATGTGTGCGCGCGGCCTTTACGATCAAGTAGTTGTCGTCGTAGGCGTAGCCATTGACGACACTGTTCGCGGACGCCGCCAGCGCCAGCATTGCAACGACGAGTGCGGCCAGCCACCACGAGCGACGCGTCATGGCCGAGTCCCATGGGGGGGACGCCCCGGAGTCGAATCGCGTCCTGCCTTCGCCGCGATCAGGACCTGCCGCGCGAGCGGAAGACGGCCGCCGCGGCGAATCCACACGAGCGCCTCGTCCCGCGCTTCGTCGAAACGGCCCTGTACCAGAAGGCAGGACGCGTATCCGATGTGTCCGCGGCGGGAGTCGGGCCAAGCCTCGAACAGCCAGTGATAGATGGGCACGGCGGCGTCGCACTTTCCAGCCACCCGAAGCTGTTCCGCGAAAGAGTACGCCATCAGGGGATCGTGCGGAAAAAGCTGGATGGCTTGGCGATAGTGCGCCTCGCCGTCGCGGTATCGCGCGGTCGAGAGGAGATGCAGCCCCAGCCGGAAATGGGCCAGATAGCTGTCAGGCGAATCGAGGACGCCCTGGCGCCACAGGCTGTCGTCGTCCCGCCACACCCGGTTGCGCGCGTAGCTCCGGGCGACGCCCAGCGTCAGCACCAACGCGAGGGCCGTTGCCGCCGCGGCTCGAAAACCCCGCTTGTCCGCCATCCGCCGCTGAAGCCAAGGGACCGCGCTGGCCACCGCGATCATCGCGCCCACACTCGGGAGGAGGAGCGTCCGCTCCGCGATGATGAACCCAGCCGGGACGAGGAGGTTGCTCGCCGGGAGGAGCGTAAGGACCAGCCAGCCGAGACCGAAGCTGGTTGCCGGACTTCGGCGCCAACACGCGACAGCGAGGCCGAGAGTCCCAAGGATCAGTAGCAGCCCGGGGATCTGAGCGACGCTTGGTCCCTGCGCGATTTCGAGATAGGGCGGTGAGTATTGAGTGATCAAACGCGCGGGCCAGAGAAATAGACGAAGCCACTCGGGCGTCGCGCCGATCATCGTCAGGATCCGGTCGGTTGTGGAAAGCTGCAGCGACTCGAAGACGATGAACGGCCTGAATCCGGTAATGCCCTGGGTCACCACCGCGCTCCGAGCCCAGACATAGCACGTCGCGACCAGGACCAGAGCCAGCAGCGGCGCCCGCAGCGTCGTCAGGCGCTCGCGGACGGACCGGCTGTCCGCCACCACCGTGACTTCGGCCAATACCAGGAGGGCCGGCAGCATGATCGCGTGCTCCTTGAACAGGCAAGCGACCCCGTACAGTGCGCCGATGATGGCCCAGCGCCGAGGCGGGATCGCGCCGCGCGCTCTCCCGTGCAGGTAGATGCCGGCCACCAGCACCACCAGAAGCGCCACGGCGAGCTCGGATTGCCCGACGACGTTGGCGATGGCTTCGACGTGGACGGGATGAACGGCGTACAGCGCCGCCGCGATCCACGCCGCCGCGAGCGGCAACGCCGCGGAACACAGCCAGAGGACCAACACGGACGTCGTCACGTGGAGCGCGACGTTGACGGCGTGAAAGACGCCCGCGGCGCCTCCTCCGAACGCCCACTGTGCCCGCCACCCGATGATCGTCAGCGGACGGTAGCCGTCGCCGCCGGGCCAGTACGTCTGCCCGAAGTCGCGCCACCATCCGCTCCAGGAGTGCGCGCGTGACGAATTGGCGATGAGGGTGACGTCGTCGTAGGCATAGCCGTTCGCGATGCTGTTCGCGGACGCGGCGAGCGCCAACCCGGCGACAGAGAGACAGAGCAGCCACCAGGAGGCGGGCCGGTTCATGAACCCAGGTTGTATTTCAGAATGTGCCAGAACGCCGCGACTCCGTCGCGCCAGCTGATCTTTTTCCCCTCGGCGTACGTTCTTCCGGAATAGCTGATGGGCACCTCGAAGATGCGTGCTTGTGCCTTCGCGAGCCGCGCGGTGATCTCCGGCTCGAATCCGAAGCGATCGCTCTTGAGGGACGGCTGGATCCGGCGCGCGATGTCACCGCGCATGGCCTTGTAGCACGTCTCCATGTCGGTGAGGTTGAGGTTCGTCAGCATGTTGCTGAACGTGGTCAGCACCGTGTTTCCAACGGAGTGCCAGAAGAACAGGACGCGGTGCGGTCCGCCCAGAAAGCGCGAGCCGAAGCAGGCGTCGGCTTTCCCATCGATGATAGGACCGAGTAGCACCGGCCAGTCCGCGGGATCGTACTCGAGATCCGCATCCTGCACGATGACGATGTCGCCGGTGCTCATGCCGAGCGCGTGGCGAATGGCGGCCCCTTTGCCGCGGTTCTCGGGCTGGAGATGCAGCTTGTGGATACGCCCGTGCTGGTGGAGCCCCTCGAGCACTTCGCGGCTTCCGTCCGTGGAGCCGTCATCGACGGCGACGACCTCGAGCTGGATGGGCGCGACGGGCGCCGCATGCACGTAATTGATGATGTCTTCGATCGTCGCGCGCTCGTTGTACACGGGCATCAGCACGGACAGGCGCAGCTTCGTGCGATCCAGCGGAGTACGCGGGCGCATGACCGAGACGGGCGTGGAGATCGGCGTGCGCCGTACGGTCGGGATCGAGCCAGAAGTGGATTGCGTCATTGCTGGGTGGGAGGTGAATCGCGGCGCTCGACCCGGAAGACGCCACCGCCGGGGAGCGCGTCGACGGGGACGAGGCGGGCGCTCCGCGCGCGCGACGAATCGTTCGCCGCCACGAGCATCGTCGCGGAGGCGTGGAAGGCAGGCTGAATGGTCAGCACGAAGCTCACCGGCACGTCGAGGAGCAGTTGGCGCATCGAGGCCGCGTTCGTGGCGACCGAGCGCGGGTGCAGGTATTCGGCCGCGGTGAACGGCACGATGGGCACGGCGCGCCTGCCGGTGAAGAGATACACGAGCTGCTCGCCATCCACGGCCACGACGTCGTCCGGACGCGTCCTGGTCGCGACCCACCGCACGAGCGGCGCGATCTGTTCGGTCGCCGCCCGCGCCGGTCCGCGCCACGCGCGCTGCGAGTAGGAGCGCGCCTCCGTCCGTCCCATGCCGATGGCCAGGACGAACAGCGCCGCGAAGACGACCATGGCCGGTGCGCGGTGCCGCGGTCGGAGCTCGCTCGCCCATCGCGCGGCCTCGCCGAGGAAGAGCACCACGAGCGGCCAGATCGCGAAGATGTAGCGCCACGGCCCGTACGGAATCACGAGCAGGATGCAGAGATAGATCGCGGTGAACGCCGCCGTCACGGGAGCCCGATGCAGGGCACGAGCGCCGCCCGTCAGCAGCAAGACGCCCGCGACGACCGACGTCGCGACGCGGATCGCGGAGCGGTCCGAGATGGAAAACCGATCGGCGAGCAAAGAGCCGATCTCGCGGACGTTTGCCGTCACCGCGCCGAGGAAGAGCTCAAGGCCACCGCTTCGCAGTCCCTCCGACATCCACGCCGCGTAGCTGCCGTACGCGCCGCGCGTCCCTTCGACGAGCGCCGTGTCGTGCGTCGCGATCGAGAGTTGCCACGGCGCGACCACCGCGACCGCGGCGACCGCGACGAGCGCGGCGGTGCGCCAACGCTTGCGCCACACCAGCACGACAACGACCGCCAGCACGAGGGCGAGGGCGTGCGTGCGCACCAGCATCAGCGCGCCGGCGGCGGCGCCGACGAGCGCCGCGCGTGCGGGCGGCGCCTCCGCGCGCGCCAGACCCTCGGCGGCCATCAGCGCGGGAAGCAGCAGCGCCGCGAACATCGGTTCCGAGAGCAGGTAGCCCGAGAGCATGAGGAGCGGATACGACAGCGTCGCGACGAGCGCGGCCGATGCCGCCGCCGCCAGCGACCACTGCAGCGCGCGACGCGCGAACGCCAGGGTGCCCCACGCGACGAGCGCGAGCATCAGCGCGTTCGCGATCAGGAAGACGCCGATGTTCTGCGGGAACGCTGGCGCGAACTTCCACAGTACCGCAAGCAACAGCGGATACCCCGGCGGATAATGCGTCGAGGAAGGCGCGCCAGGGATGTGCAGATACCGGTACCCGTCTCCGTTCGCCAGCGACTTTGCGAGAATCACGTACACGCCGTCGTCGTGAAACACACCGACCGCGTACACCGTCGCCGCCCAGACGGCGACGCCGAAGACGACGCCGGAGACGAGCACGGGGAGCAGTCGGTCGACACGTACGGCGCGGTCCAGGGCGAGGCTCACGCCTCGACTCCGTAGCGCGACAGCTTCCGATAGAGCGTGGACGGATCGATTCCCAGAACTTCGGCGGTCCGGGACTTGTTGCCGCCCTCGGTCTGCAGCACCCACATGATGTACGCGCGTTCAATCGCCTCGAGCGTGGGATTCGACGGCGTCCGGCCCGACACCAGCGGCTCCGCTTTCCGCTCGGTCACGCGCTCGGGGAGGACGTCGAGTCCGATTTGCTCGCCTGGTGTCAGAATCACCGCGCGTTCGAGCGCGTTCTCGAGCTCGCGCACGTTGCCCGGCCACTGGTATTCCTGGATCGCCTCGAGCGTCGTGGGCTGCAGCCGCTTCGCGCGCTCGTTCCGGTTGCCGGCGATGTGCTGCAGGAAGTGCTCTGCAAGAATGGGGATGTCCTCGCGTCGCTGGCGGAGGGGCGGCAAGTGAATCGCGATGACGTTGAGCCGATAGTACAAGTCACTGCGAAAGCGGCCCGACTTGATGTCTTCGTCGAGATCGCGATTGGTCGCGGCGATGAGACGCGCGTTCGAGGGAATGGCTTCCGTGGCCCCGACGGGAATCACTTCCCGATGCTGGAGCGCTCGCAGAAGCTTGACCTGCGTGGCCGCCGTCGTCTCGCCAATCTCGTCGAGAAAAAAGGTCCCGTTCGTGGCCGCGGTGAAGAGGCCCAACTTGTCCTTCACGGCGCCCGTAAACGAGCCTTTCACGTGACCGAACAGCTCGGACTCGAGGAGGCTTTCCGGCAGCGCGCCGCAATTGATGGAGAGGAAAGGTCCCCCGGTACGGCTGGACAGCTCGTGGATGAAACGCGCGAGCACTTCCTTTCCCGTCCCCGATTCTCCCTGGATCAACACGGTGGAATCGGTCGGCGCCACTGTCTCGGCAAGCCGGAGAATGTCGAGCCACACCTTGCTGTTCCCTACGGGGTGGTCGGTGCCCGTGAGGTCGCGCCGACGGATCTCCTGCTTCAGCGATCGGTTCTCGACGCGCAAGCGGCGATGCTCGGCGGCCCGCCGGAGAATTGCGATCAACTCGTCGTTCCGAAACGGCTTCTGGATGTAATAGAACGCTCCCGCGTTCACCGCTTGCATCGCCGATTGCAGCGTCGCCTGCGCGGTCATGAGAATCACGGGCACGTCCGGATCATTCTCGCGCGCGGCGGCGAGCACCTCGACACCGCCCACGTCCGGCATGCGAATGTCGGTCAAGACGATGTCCGGATGCAGCGATTCGAGCTGCGCGACCGCGCTGCTTCCCCCGTTCGCCACGTGCGGATCGAACCCCTCGTTTCGCAGCAGAATGCGCAGGGTTTCCAGGATCGCGGGTTCGTCATCCACGACGAGAACGCGCGGACGTCCATTCGGTTGCTCCATCAGCCCGTGGCTCCGGAGGATGCGCGCGAGCCCGTGCGCGTGCGGGGAAGAATCACCGTGAAGCGCGTACCGCTACCGCTGCTGTCGAAGAACACGAGGCCACGGTGGGCTTCGATGGCTCGATGCACCACGGCAAGGCCCAGCCCGCTCCCGCCCGGCTTCGTCGTGAAAAACGGATCGAAGAGGCGCTCCCGAATGTCCGGCGCGATGCCCGGTCCGTCATCGCTGACGCGGACGGCGACGCTGCCCGTCTCGAATCCCGTCCCGAACGAGGCCTGCTCGCCATCGAGGATCGCCGCTTCGACTCGTACCTCGCCGCCTTCCGGCGAGGCCTGAACCGCGTTGAGCGTGAGATTGAAGATCGCCCGGTGGAGCAGGTCCTCGTCGCCCTCCACCATGAGCTTCCCCCCATCCGGAATGGCGTAAGTCACGCGCACGCCGTTCTGCCGATCAGGATGGGAGTTGGCGAGCTTGGCGGCGCCCCGCACGATTTCCGCGACGTTCACCTGCTCGGCCCGGGCGACCCGGACGCGCGCGAAATCGAGGAACTCGCTGAGCAACCGGGACAGCCGATCGGACTCGCGCATGACGAGCGCGGAGAGCGTGCGCTCGTCTTTTGTCGCGTGTGGAACGCGCGACAGTTGCTCGGTAGCGCTCCGAATCGACGCGAGCGGGTTCTTGATCTCGTGCGCGAGGGCCGCGCTGAGCTCCGCAACGCCTTCGAGGCGCTCGGCGCGCAGCCGGAGAACCTCCATTCGCTTGACGTCGGAGATGTCCTGAAAGATCGCCGTCGTCGTGTGGCTCGTTCTCAAACCATCCCCTTCCGTATAGGTCGTGGCGACGCCCACGGGGAACGAGCGCGTCGCCGTCGTGATGATGCCTTCGGCCCGCGTGGTGCGCACCCGGTCCCTGATCGAGCGCTGCAGGGCCTGGGCAAGCTCGGGGGCGCTGGCGGCGATATCGTCCATTATCGGCTCCCCAAAACGATCGAGTAGGTCGAGGCCGAGCATCTGCTCCGCCATCGGATTGGCGTAGAGCAGTTGACCATCCAGTCCGACGGTGAGCACTCCGCTGCGAATGTTGCGGAGGATGTCCTCCGCCTGCAGTCGCAGATGCTGCAGCTCGGCGGCGAGGAATGCTTTGCCTTCGCCTTCACGACGCAGGGGCACCGCGAGATACGCGCTTCCGAGCGCCACCGCGGTGAAGACGCCGAGCTGCAGCCAGACGACGGCGGTGACCCCTTGCGCCGTCTCCGTGGCGAGCAGGATCGCGACCGCCACATACAGCACGTTGCCGAGCGCGGCGATGAGCAGGCCGCCGCCGATGGGCAACAGCATCGTCGCGGCCGCGATGGCCAGGATGTAGAGCGCGGCAAACTGGCCTTCCGTGACGTGTACGACCGCCGTCACCAGCAGGACGTCGAAGACGCTCTGGAGATAGAGGAAGTTCGGACGCAGCGGCCGCTTGTAGATCTCGCTGTAGCCGAATGAGACCACGGTGACGGGAACCGTCACGGCGAACGCGAGCGTAGCGATCAATAGCTTTCGGGCGTCAGTATCGTCCTGGAGCCAAATGAGCACGGCCGCCAAGAAAATGGCGACGGCGACGGACAAGCGTCCTATATAGATCCAGCGCAGCAGACGGCGCGGATCCAGCATCGCCTGCATTTGTGGACGGCCCGCCCGGGGGGACTGTCGCTCCCGGCGTTCCATAGGCTGGGTCTCTTGCAAAGTGCGAGAGAAAGAAGGTATGTCCAACTATGGCATTCTGCTATGAGTCTAGACGATTCGGGTCTGGTTGAGTTTCTATCAAGGTCACGATGATGCTCCTGTCAGTCGAAATCGCGAGCAGTTCTGGCTTGAGTCCCGAAGTGGGACTCGGCCTTGTGGTCCTCCTCGTGCTCGCGAATGGGTTCTTCGTGGCGGCGGAGTTCGGGCTCGTTGCCGTCCGGCGGAGCAAAATCGATCAATTGGCGGCGGAAGGCGACTCGAGCGCCAAGGTCGTTCAGAAAGCGCTGACGCATCTCGACCGGTACATCTCTGGCACCCAGGTCGGTATCACACTTTCGACCTTGGCGCTTGGCTGGATCGGAGAGCCGGCGCTCGCCTCGATCATCGACCGTTTATTCACTGCGATGGGAGTTGCCGCGCCGCCGGCGCTCACGCATTCGGCGGCGGCGATCACGACGGCCTTTCTCATCATCACCTTCCTGCATGTCGTGCTCGGCGAGCTCGCCCCCAAGAGCATCGCTCTGACGAAACCGGAAGGGGTGAGCAAGTTCGTTGCGCGTCCACTGATGCTGTTCTCGACGCTGGCGTACCCGGCGATCTGGGTATTGAACGGCGCGGCGAACGCCCTGCTCCGTCTCATCAAGATCCAACCGGTATCCGAGCTCGAGCACATCCATTCGCCCGACGAGCTTCGATTATTGGTCGTGCAGTCCGCTTCACATGGAAGGCTGAACGAAACGGACACCGCGATGCTCGCGGGCGTGTTCGATTTCCACGATAAGAAAGCGCGCGACGTGATGCGGCCACGGACGGACATCGTGGCGCTGCCCATCGACGCCTCCGCGGACGACGTGTGGGAGGTGGTCCGCTCCGAGCGGTACTCGCGCTATCCGGTATATACAGACAGCCTCGATGACGTCACGGGCGTCTTCCTGGCGAAGGACCTCTGGCTGCACGACGACGAGAAGCCGTTCGTCCTCGCCGAGCATGTCCGCCCCTCGATGTACGTGCCCGACAATCGCCCCGCCGAACGCGTGCTCGACGACTTGCGCCGCACGCGGGCGCACATGGCGGTGGTCCTCGACGAGTATGGCGGCACGGCGGGCATCCTGACGCTGGAGGACCTCATCGAAGAGGTCATCGGGGACATCAACGACGAGTACGATTTCGCTCAACGACAGGCGGTGGAGGCGAACGGCGTGCTCGAGCTGGCGGGTTCGATGTCCCTCGTGGATGTCCGCTCCGATTATCAGTTGGACATCCCGCAAGGGGATTGGAGCACGCTCGGCGGATTCGTCTTCGGCGAGCTTGGCCGACTCGCGAAGATGGGCGACCGCGTTCGATTCTCCGGGGGCGAGCTCGAGGTGGTCGCGATGGACGGCCGGCGAGTGGCCGCCGTTCGAGTCATTCTCGCGCGTGACGGCGCGCGCAAGATGGAGAACGACAAGACGCCGGCGCCGGAGCGCGAGCCGGCCAGCGCCATGAGCGACCGCGAAGTCCGCCTATGAGCGCCGGTTCGGCGCTCATCGTCAGTCCAGAGCTTTCGATTCCGCGGTCCGAGCTGTCGTTCCGCGCCTCTCGCGCCGGCGGCCCGGGCGGTCAGCACGTCAACACGTCGTCCACGCGCGTCGAGCTGGTATGGAACGTGGCGGGTTCGCGTGCGCTGTCGGGCGAACAGCGCGCGCGCCTGCGTGAGAAACTGGATTCGCGCCTCGACGCGCAGGGCAACGTGCGGGTCGTGGCCAGCGCGTTTCGAAGCCAATCACGCAATCGCGAGGATGCCAAGGCGCGGCTGGCCACATTGGTGCGCCGGGCGCTCCTGGTGCCCAAAGTACGAAAGAAGACACACCCCAGTCGTGCCGCAAAAGAAAAACGCCTGCAGTCAAAGCGCAGGCTCAGAACGAAGAAGCGCGACCGCCGGAGCGATCACGACGACATGTGATCCTTGATCATGTCCTCCTTGAGGTTCGCGAGCGCGGCGCGGGCGTGGTCGGCTGCGACGCTGCCGGGATAGCGCTCGATCAGACGACGAAACTCGACGAGCGCCCGGCCAGGCTCGTGGAGCGGGCCGAGATACAGATCCGCGAGCTTGTTGGAGACGTATACGTCGTGCCCTGACATGATTTCGGGAATGCGCTGCACTTCCCGATAGAGCTCGGCGGCACGCTTGGGGTTCTCGCCATATGTGCGGTACAGGTCCGCCGCCGCCATTCGGACGCGGGGCTCGCCCGGCGCGAGGAGGATGCGCTGCTCGTACAGGGCGAGGGCACCGGCATAGTCGCGCTGCATCACCAGCGCCTGTTCCTGGGAGAACGATTCCTCATAGGGAGTGCTCGCTCCTCCCATGTACACCCGCTGGGCCACCTCTCCGGCTGCTGTTCCCGCCCTCAATCCCACCACCGCGGCCGCAAAGGACAGGGTAAACGCGCCTCCAAGTGTGAATAGGATGAAGGCCCAACCACTCAACCCCAGCATCATGCCTCCAAGCACGGCAAACATGATGGACGTGAAGCCGAACACGATGGCGGCGTGGCCGAGGGCGCGCAGCATGTGCTCGCCCGCGGGGCCGTGGCGATCGAAAAACGTGATTTTGTAACTGGAGGGACGGTTCATGGGGTTACACCTTAGGAAGCGCTCCTGCCGTCCCCTACTATTAGAAGGAAGTCGTCGCGCCGCAACGCGACGATGCACCAGCCCTCGAGTCGCGGGCATACGCCTTGCCCGCCGTCAGTTGGGATCGGTACCGGCCAATTTTCGCGACTCGGCGACGACGTACCCTCTCTTGCTCGAGACTCGAGGCTTCGATGACAACGCGATTTATACGATTGGTGGCGTTCACCCTCGTGCTCGCCGCCGTCAGCGGCGTCCAGACCGCTGACGCCCAGTACTTCGGCCGGAACAAGGTCCAGTACGAGCAGTTCGACTGGCGCATTCTGAAGACGGATCACTTCGATCTGTACTTCTATCCCGCGGAATCGATCAAAGTCCATGACGCGGGCCGGCAGTCCGAACGGTGGTACACGCGGCTGTCGGACATTTTCCGGCACCAGTTCGATCGCAAGTCGATCGTGTGGTACGCGGACCACCCGGACTTTCAGCAGACGAATGTCATTGGGGGACAATTGTCCGAGGGCACGGGCGGAGTGACGGAAGGGTTGCGGACGCGCGTGATCATGCCCTTCACCGGCATCTACGCCGACGACGAGCACGTCACCGGCCACGAGCTCGTGCACGTCTTCCAGTACAACATCGCCGAGACGTCGCCCGGCCAGGGCGGACTCGCCCGGCTCGGCGCGCTTCCGCTTTGGCTCATCGAAGGCATGGCGGAATACTTCTCCCTCGGCCGCAATGACGCGCACTCCGCGATGTGGATGCGCGACGCGGTCATGCGAGACAAGTTCCCCACCATCAAGCAGCTCACCACCGATCCACGGTTCTTCCCATACCGGTACGGCCAGGCACTCTGGGCCTACATCGGTGGGCGGTGGGGCGATCGCGCCGTCGTGGACGTCTATCGGACCGCGCTGCGCGTCGGCTGGGACCAGGCGCTGGTTCGGTCGCTGGGTCTGAGCAGCGACTCCCTCTCGAAGGACTGGGCCGCCGCCAACAAAGCATTCTACGCCGGACAAATCGCCGGTCGCATGCATCCCGACAGCGCGGGGCGCACGATCGTCAAGCAGAAGGAATCCAGCGAGTACAACGTCGGCCCGGCACTGAGTCCCGATGGGCGCTATCTCGCATTCTTCACGACCAAGACGAACCTGTTCGGCATCGATCTCGTGCTCGCTGACGCGAACACGGGACGCATCATCCGACAGCTGGCCGGCCCGCAGAGTGACAGCCATTTCGACGCCATCAGCTTCCTCCAGTCTTCTGGTGCGTGGTCGCCGGACGGAGAGCGGTTCGCGTTCATCGTCTACAACGACGGCAACAACGAGGTCACTATCCTCCGCACGTCCGACGGCCGGATCGAGAAGAAGTTCCGTCCGGGCAACGTCGGCGCGATCTACAACGTGGCGTGGTCACCGAACGGACGGGAGATTGCCTTCGCCGGCAGCAAGGGCGGCGAGAGCGACCTCTATCTCGCGGACGCGCAGACCGGCGCCGTGCGGCAGCTGACCAACGACAAATACACGGACATCCAGCCGTCGTTCTCACCGGATGGACGGACGATCGCTTTCGCGACGGACCGCGGACCCGGCACCAGTTTCGAGCTCCTGACGTTCGGCGACTTGCAGCTTGCCACGATGGATGTCGCCACAGGGCAAGTGACGGTGCACCAGGGCTTCGCCGAAGGAAAGCACATCAATCCCCAATTCTCCGCGGATGGTCGCAGCCTGTTCTTCGTCTCCGATCAGGATGGCATCAGCGACCTCTATCGAATGGACCTGACCGGCGGCCAGTTGTTTCGCCTCACTCGCCTGGCGACGGGCGTCAGCGGCGTCACCGGCACATCGCCCGCTATCACCGTCGCGCAGCGCACGGGCCGGTTGATGTTCACGATCTTCAGGGGCCAGGGACACGAGATCGTGGCGCTCGAACCGTCGGAGCTGGTCGGCACTCCCGTGAGCGCGACGGCCGGCAATCGCGTCGCGAGCGCGGCCACCCTGCCGCCGGGTGACGTGGCGGGCAACATGACGGTCGCGGCGTATCTCAGCGATCCAAACACCGGGCTCGTCTCGGGTAGCGAGTTTCGCGTCGTTCCGTATCGCGCGTCGTTCGCTCTCGACGCGTTGGGACAGCCGTCCCTCGGCGTGACCACCGGAGGGTATTTCGGTACCGGCATCGTGGGTGGGATCTCCGCGCTGTGGGGTGATCAGCTCGGAGACCAGCAAATATTCAGCGCGATTCAGGCAAATGGGACGGTCAAGGATTTCGGCGGCGCGTTGTATTACCAGAATCTCAAGCGCCGGCTGAACTGGCTCGCCGGCGCGCAGCACATTCCGTATCTCAGCGGTTTCCAGAGCGTGTCGGGGAACGCCTCGAACTATGTCGTCACGACGGTGCTCCAACGGATCTACGTGGATCAGCTGTCGCTCTCCGGGCAGTACCCGTTCAGTCAGACTCGACGGGTCGAGCTGGGCCTCTCGGGCACACGGTTGGCATTCGACCAGCAGGTCGAAGACGTCGAGGTCAGCGGGAACGTGATCGTTCGGCGTAGCTTGCGCGACGAGCCGGCCCCGGCGCCCCTGACGTACGCGCAGGGGAGCGCCGCGTTCGTGGGCGACAACAGCTTCAGCGCCTACACATCGCCCATCGTTGGAACGCGCTACCGGTTCGAAGTCGCGCCGACGGTGGGCACGGTGGTGTTCAACACCGGTCTGGCCGACATGCGCCGGTACTTCTTCAAGCGGCCATTCACACTCGCGTTTCGCGGGCTGCAATACGGACGGTACGGACGCGACGCTGACAACTACGACAGACTGTCGCCGATTTACCTGGGCGAGGAGACCCTGATTCGCGGATATGGGTATGGGTCGTTCACGCCTGACGAGTGCGAGGCCGGAACCGACCCGGCTTCGAACAGCCGCTGCCCGGTGTTCGACCGGCTGCTGGGGAGCCGGATCGGAGTCTTCAACGCGGAGCTCCGCATTCCCGTCTTCGGCACGAGCGGGTTCGGGCTGATCAACTTCCCGTATTTGCCGCTGGAGGTCTCGCCGTTCTTCGACGCGGGGATCGCCTGGACGTCCAATCAAAGTCCGGAGTTCCGCTACGCGACCGTCGCGAACAACACTCCGTCGGATTGCGCGAGCGACATCACGCTGCAGGGCTTTCTCACGCCGTGCGCGGAACGCATTCCGGTGATGAGTGCGGGCGTATCATTCAGGTTCAATGTGCTCGGCTATATGATCCTGGAGACGTACGTCGCGCATCCGTTCCAGCGGCCGACGAAGGATTGGGTCATCGGGGTACAGCTCGCACCCGGCTGGTAAGCCGCGCCGGAATTATTTGCGCAGGCCGTGAAGCGCGCGGTATATCTCCGCATTCCGAAGCACAATGCGGACATAATCCCGCGTTTCCATATACGGAATCCGCTCGATGAACAGCTCGGGATCGTCCGCGCCGGTCCGCCGCACCCAGCGGCGCACGCGAGACGCGCCGGCGTTGTAGGCGGCCAACGCACGCGGCAGGCTGCTGTGCGTCGACAGCGCGGCGCGGAGATGGGCCGTGCCGAGCTCGATGTTCACGTTCGGATCGAAGAGCAGCGCGGCGTCCCAGAAGGGATATCGCAGGGATCGCGCGATCTCTTCACCCACGCTCGGCATCACCTGCATCAGCCCACGCGCGCCCGCGCGGGAAACGGCTCGCGGATTCCAGCTGGACTCCTGCCGGATCACTCCCGCCACGAGAGCGGGATCCAGATTATTGGCGCGCGCGCGACCGACGAGCGTGAGCTCGACATCGCGCAACAGTGGGTACACGAGCGAGTAGCCACGCTCGTCGCCCGTCCCCGCCGAGTCACGCCGGGAGCCGACCGCCTTCCAGCCCAATCTGATCGCGCGGATGACGTCACCGCGGTCCAGCAGCGCCGCTCCGGCCAACAGCGGAGTCGCCGCCATGCTCGCGACCTCGGCCTCGATCCCCTCATATTCGTGTTTCTCCTCCACGTCCATGCCGAGGTGGCGGAGCACGGCGGCGCGATTGAGCGCGGGCTGAAGAAGCGGCGACCGAGGGACCTGCGCGGGGGAAGGCAACCATTGCGGCTGTCCGAGTCGTTTCGCGCTCACCGACGCGTAATACGACAGCGGCTCACGCTCGAGAATCCTGTTCCATCGCTCGCGCGCGAGCGCCACGTTCCCCGCTTTCTCCCAAGCGCGGCCAGACCAGTACAAGCCGGCAACCGCGTCCGGTGCGTTGGGGAATCGCTTCGCCAACTCGTCGAATGCGCCCGCCGCGCGAGCGGCGTTCCCCAGCGCGAAGCTCAGGATGCCAGAGCGGAAGCACGCTTCGTCGGAGAACCCGCCCGCGGGCTGGCTCAGACACGATCGCGCGAGCAGATCGCGCGCTCTCGTGTCACGTCCGGCGTCGCTCTCGAGATCGGCCAGCAGGTAGAGCGCATCCGCCGCTGGTCGGGTGCCGCGGTGCCCCGTGACGATGCGTTGCAGCACGGGCCGGGCGGCTGAAATCCGTCCCGCGCGCAGCAGCGCGAGTCCGCGCACGTATTGCGCTTCGGCGGCTCTGGGCGGCGCAAAGCGGCGCGCAGCGATCCGCGTAGCCGCGGCGCTGGGCTTTCCGGTCGCGATCAATGCTCGCGCCCACGCAATCACGTCGTCGTCGGTCAACATCGCGGCCGGCACTCTGGCGAATCCCATGGCGGCGCGCGATGGGACTCCGCCATCCGCGGCGCGCCGCGTCGCAAGGAGCTGTGACGTCGCGTCGAGTCGCGGAAAAGCGCCGTCGAGGACCGCGAGGGCCCGCTCCAGATTCTCGCCCCGGGCCTCGCGCTGGAGGTACCCGAGCAGTCCGGCACGAAGCCCCGAGCGCTGTGCGGCATCGTAGTCGGACGCAAGTCGGAGCCGATACGCCGACGGGGTGTCGCCCAACTTTTCGTACGCCGACGCCGCGGCGAGATCCATCCCGAACCGTTCCAGGGTCTGCGCCTCAGTGTACGCCACGCGCGCGCGTGCGGCCGGAGCGCGGACCGTCGCGTAGAGACGCTCTCGCGCCCGCGTCTGTTCCGTCGATCCGGCCGCGCGCAGGACGAGCCATTCCCGAACGGCCGGTAGCATGTCCGCAGCGCGCCGGTACGTGGCAGCCGCGCTGTCGGTCACGTCGAGACGATCCAAGGCCCGCGCCAGGAGCACCAGCCGCACGGCGCGCGCCCCAGGCTCGCTGGGAACTCGAAGCGCGGCCTCCGCATGTTCGCGCGCTTTGGCCGCCTCACCGCGCTCCAACGCGCTCCGCGCGAGTAACTCGAGTCCCTCACCGTTGAAGCGAGTGGCCAGCCACGGCTCGTGCGCGAGCAGGGAGCTCACCACCTGCCAACCGCGCCAGTCTGTCGCGGCGCGAGCTGCCACCAGTACGGCTTCGGGAGTCCGCCGCTCCGGGGTTCGCAGCACGGGCATGACGATCTTCGTCGCCAACGCGGCGCGCCCGTCGGCGAGCTCCGTTTGCGCGCGCCGCACATCCGGATCCTCGGTCGGCACCGGCGTCGGCGTCACCGGCAACCGCACGGCGACTTCACCGGCGGATTCACGCCGCTCCCCTTGCTGGCACGAGAGCGCTGCCGTGAGCAACAATGCGTGTAGCAGGCCTGTGATCATGGCACGAGAGTGGTCACGATCCGTACCACGTCGGGATACATTAGGCGAGACGAGCCCGCCTGGCCGGTCAATACTCATGTTCGGAGAATAGCGATGGCTGCAACAATGGATTTCCTCACGACAACGGAGACGCAGTTGCCCGACTTTCATGTCGTCAACCGCTTCGGCGTCGTTCGCGGCATTACGGTACGCTCGCGGTCGGTGTTTGGCCTGGTCGGGGCGAGAATCCAGCAGCTATTTGGCGGCGAGATCTCGCTGTTGACCGATCTCTGCGAGCAGACCCGCGCCGAGGCGTTTTCGATCACCATCGACCACGCGAAAGCGCTGGGCGCGAACGCGCTCGTCGGTGTCCGTTACGATGCCACCGAGATCATGCCGGGCGTGTCGGAAGTACTGTGTTACGGGACGGCAGTTCGGATCGTGCCGCGGCGCGAGCTGAACGAGAGCGCAAACGCGTGACTCCCGCGCTGTCCCCCGCGCGCCGACGCTTTCTGGAGTTTCTCGTCGGCGTGGCCGCGGTGCACGTCGTGGCGATCGCGCTGTATTACGCCTTGGACCTGTCACATGCACCGGCCCGGCAGCAGCGGTTCTTCGCGTGGGGCTGGATGGCGGCGACGATAGCCGTGGTCTTTGCCGGCCTGCAACGCATCAAAAGGGCGCGCCGTCGAAGCGCCGGCAATCGGATGTGAGACGCTGGACCCGTCGTCGAGCAACCAGGCGCTCAGTACTGGATCGTCACCGCGCGCGAGGGAGTGTTCAGAGCTCGCACACCATTTTCGGGCGACTTGCGCGCGTTCTTTTGGCGATACATCGCCTGGTCCGCGAGCTGGATTGAATCGTCGATCCCCTCCGCGCTCGTGTAGTCCGCGGTGCCGAGGCTGACTTCCAGCCGCACCGTCTCCCGACCGTGGGCGACGCTGATCGGTTCGGCGCGGCCGAGCACTTCGCCGAGCCTCGCCTCGACGTCGACGCCGTGCGCCGACGCGATGACCAGCAGAAACTCGTCCCCGCCCCATCGATACAGCTTGTCGTACGGCCGGAGCGTGGAGCGCAGCAGATCGGCGCATTGACGCAAGAGCTGGTCGCCGGCGGCGTGGCCAAAGGCGTCGTTCACCGCCTTGAGATTGTCGAGGTCCGCGATGACGACGGTGCCGAACGTGCCGCGAGCCATCTCGAGTCCCACTCCCTGCGCGAAGGCGCGGCGATTCAGCGAATCCGTGAGTGTGTCGTACAGCGCCGCGCGCCGCAGCTGATCGTGCGCGACCCGAAGCTCCGCCTGCGCGTCGTCTACCTCGCGTTTGGCATCCTCCATCAGCAGTACGACCATCGCGAAGCCGAGTGCCGTGTTCAGGAGCAGATCGAAGTACGTGTTGAAACGAACGACGGCCGCCGCCCAGCCTGGCGCGTCCCCCCCGCCCGCTATGACTCCGAACGCGATGCCATAGAGCATCCACAGCGTCGCCAGCGCCGCAAAGGCACCCCCGCCGGCGACGCTGCCCAACGTCCGGCGCGACGGAGGCAGCGTAAAGAGCAGTGCCGCGCACGCGCCAAGCGACACGACGGCGATGGGCGCCTGCCAGACCACCAGCTGGTTCAGATTGCCGGACGCACCCCAAAGAGCGACGATGGCATACACCAGCGTGCCCGCGAACACGACGTTCCGGGAACCGCGGAGGCGCGAGCCGGTGACATACATCGCCGTGCCGGAAACGAACAGCGCGAAGCTGATCAGCTTTCCGACCTGGTACACCAGATAGAGCGCGCGCACGGTAAGAGAAGAGTCGTCGATCGGCGCCGGCACGAGCTGCGGCATGATGATGTAGCGCGCGGAGAGCGCCATGATCGCGACGGCGCCGCACGCCCACGCGGCCGTCCACGCCGCGAAATAGCCGCGGCGCAGAACGTAGCGCCGCAGCAGCACAAACAGGAGCACGAGCAGGAGCTCGCCCCCCAATTGTACGACGACACCAATGAAAGAAACGACGGCGGTCAGATCGCCATCGGACATGCGGACCCGTTAGGAGGGAGGCGGGAGCGGTGGGGCTGCAAGGGAGGAGCCCAATTGTGCACCCGGATGTCGGACGCGTCCAGCCCGAAAACTCCCGAATTGTGTTAAATCAATGCAAACGTGCGTTTGGACGAACTCGTACGGGGACATCGATGGCCCAATTCGAAGAGCTCGAGACGCCGGCGCTCGTGGTGGACCTCGATCGCATGCAGCAGAATCTCGATCGCGGAGCCGAGTACGCGCGCCGGCATGGCATCGCGCTACGGCCGCACATCAAGACCCACAAGTCTCCGCAGCTGGCGCGCGAACAGCTCGAGCGCGGAGCCTCCGGACTCACCTGCGCGACGCCGTTCGAAGCCGAGGTAATGAGCGACGTCACCGACGACCTGCTCGTGATGTATCCGCCCGTAGGAGCCCAGCGCGCGATGCGCCTTGCACAGCTCGCGGAGCGCGCGCGATTGACGGTGGCGCTAGACTCGGAGCATGCGGCCGGCGAGCTCTCGCGCGCGGCGGTGGAAGTCGGAACCACGGTACGCGTTCTCGTCGAGCTGGACGCCGGCATGCACCGCGTCGGAGTGCCGTCACCGGCGGACGCCGTGTCGCTGGCGCGGCGCGTCGCCTCGCTCCCGCGCCTCGAAGTCGCCGGCATAGCGTTCTATCCTGGACACGTGCGCGGACCAGTGAACGAGCATGCCCCCCAACTGGCGCACCTCGGCCGGCTGGTCGCGCAGGCAAGAGACGCGTTCGATCGCGCGGGGATTCCTTTGCACGTCGTGAGCGCCGGTTCAACGCCCACGTTCTGGCGCACACACGAAATCGCGGGCGTGACCGAGATGCGACCGGGGACTTACATCTTTAACGATCGGACGACGGCGGAAATCGGCGCATGCGGCCTCGACGACTGCGCATTGACGATTCTCGCGACGGTGGTCAGCACGGCGGTTCCCGGGCAGGCTGTCATCGACGCGGGAGCGAAGGCGCTGGGCCGCGAACCGATGCGCGGCGGCCCCGGCGACGGATTCGCCTGTCTGCAAACCGACCCGACGATCGTGGTGAAGTCGATGTCGGAGGAGCACGGGATCCTCGATCTCTCACGGTCGGCGTGGCGGCCGGCCGTCGGCGATCGCGTGCGAATCGTTCCGAATCACGTGTGCATCGTGGTGCACCTCGCGGATGTCGTCTACGGCGTCCGCGATGCCGCCCTGATTTCCAGCTGGCCGGTGGCCGCCCGCGGGCGCGGCCAACCGGTGCTGGCTGATTTAGGACGCTAGCGGAGCGTCACGCCGCGCGAGGCGTCTCGCGGGGG
>JBBDXZ010000018.1:0-10221 GCA_040902075.1 Gemmatimonadaceae bacterium | reverse complement strand
CGGACGGGTCGGGGCCGGCGGCAGCTCGCGCGAAGTCGGGAGATACACGGTCTTCATGACCTCGTGGATGAGCACCGTCGGGCGGAGCGCGGGATTCTGGTTGTAGGTGTCAGTAGACATCTGAGTCATCTCCTGCTGTTCTATCTGACACGTTTGGCGGGAGAAAGGTTGGCTCGTCCCTGACCTTTTTTTCGGAGTTTCCCATGAGCGGCGTGCGTGGACAGGACCGAACATTCGCGTTAGCGTGGCACATGCTGAAGCGTGTCGCCATGCTTGGGGCGTTCGTCCTCGTTCCAGCCTTGCTGCGCGCGCAAGCCCGCGACGCGAGCCGAGGAGAGGTGGCCGGCACGGTCTACGACAGCGTGGCCCGTTCGGCCATCGTTGGCGCGATCGTGCAGATGGTGTCAGCAGCCGATCCATCGCGGCCGGTATACAGCGCTACCACCGATGCGCGCGGGCGGTACCTCATCACCGGTGTTGAGCCCGGCCGTTATGTCGCCGGCTTTTTTCACGCCGCGCTCGATTCGCTCGCGCTCAACTCGCCATTGCGCGCCTTCAACGTCGTCGCCGGCAAGCGTGCCAGCGTCGATCTCGCGGTGCCGGCGCCCGCGACGATCGCGACGGCGTTCTGCGGACATAGCGGCCGCGCGGATTCGACCGGCGTTCTCATCGGGGTTCTGGCCGACGCGCGCACGCGCAGGCCGCTCGACTCAGGCGAGGTGCAGGCACGCTGGCACGAGTTCGTGTTGGACTCGACCGGCTTCAATCAATTCGACCGCGTCGCCACAGACACAGTTCAAGCGGGAGGGTGGTTCGTGCTGTGCGGTGTCCCAGCGCTTTCCGAGGTTGCGGTGCGAGGGTGGAAGGAGGCAGACAGCACGGGTCTCGTCCTGGTGACGGTCCCTTTCGCCGGGGTCACCCGCCGCGATCTGTTCATGCGGGGGACGTCCACCGTGCGCGGCACGGTCCTGTCGGAGCGTCGCCGGCCAATCCCGAACGCCCGCGTCGGTCCGGTCGGCCGCGAGCGGGTGGCGGTCACCGACAGCTCGGGCGCGTTCTTTCTGGGCGACATCCCTGCGGGCACGCAGACGCTCGAGGTTCGCGCGCTCGGCTACGCACCCGACTACAGGCCGGTGTACCTGCGCGCCGATGGCGATACGATCCTCGCGGTCACCCTCACGTCCACGAAGAAAGTCCTCGACACCATCCGGGTCTTCGCGCAACGCGTGTTCGACCGGGAGCTCCAGGGTTTCGATCGACGCCGGCGCGCTGGCGGCGGGTATTTCTTCGATGCCGACGACATCCGCCGGCGCGGGGCATACGATCTCTTTTCGTTCTTGTGGCAGGTGCCGTCCCTTCGCGTAGTCCACCGCGGATTCGAGCGCACGATCATGATGCGCTCGGGCGCGGACCTCTGCACTCCGCAGCTGGTCCTGAACGGCATGCGCATGCCCGGAGACCTGATCACCGATCTCGACCTGCTGGCCCGGCCCGACGAAGTCGTCGGACTGGAAGTGTATCGCGGAACGCAGGCACCTCCTGAATTCAGCTCTTTTAACACGTGCGGGGCGATCGTCGTCTGGACGCGAACTCCCACGAGAGTGAAGCGATGACGGCCGAAGGAGTGCGGCTGGACAAATGGCTCTGGGCCGCGCGGTTCTTCAAGACGCGGTCGCTCGCGTCGTCGGAAATCGAGGGCGGTCACGTGGAGTTGAACGGCGAACGCGCGAAGCCGGCAAAACAGGTCAAAGTCGGCGACGAGCTTCGCATCCGGTTGAATCAGACCACGCACGTCATGCACGTGCGCGCGCTCTCCGAGCGGCGCGGACCGGCCGTCGAGGCGAGGTTGCTCTACGAAGAAACCGGGGAGAGCCGCCGTGAACGCGAACGCCTCGCCGAACAGCGCCGGCTCGCGCCGACGCCGGCGTACGAGGAAGGGGGCCGCCCCACGAAGCGCGACCGGCGGGACATGTCCAAGATCAAGCGCCGCTTCTAGCGCGCGGTCCGCTCTCTCAGCGCTTCGCCACCGGGACGACCAGTTTTTCCGCGGTGTGCGTGTCGGAGAATCGCGCGACTTTCGTCGCCGTCAGCCCGGCCTTCCGGGCTTCGGCGAATATGTCGGTGTCCTTCACTTTCGACGCCGATCCCTTTGGATGTATGACCCAAATGGCGCCGTCGCGCGCGATGGTCCGCGAGAGCGGGGCGAGCTTCTTGAGGCTCGTGCGCGATTCGGCCCAAATGAATACGACGTTGGCGCCTTTTGGCGCACGGCCGACGGTCAGGGAGTCTACCCGGGCGCCAAGACCTCTCCGGAATGCGGCGTCGGTGCCTCCGAGGACTGCGACCTTGTGCGATGGCTTGAGATCCAATTTGTCCAACAGGCCCTTCGGCGATCGAATGCGCGCGGCCCAACGTTCGGCGTTCGCGCCAAGCTCCAGGACCAGCGGACCCGATGGCCCCTCGAACCAAACGTCGCCATCGACGGTGCGCACGTTACGCAGCGACTTGAGAGGCAGCTTGACGCGGTAGCCGTCGGCGCCGCGGAAGATCAGCTCGTCGGTCTCGAGCAGAGCGCGTCCGGCATGACGGGCCCCTTTGTCACGCAGGGCGCACGAGGCTTCGGCGCCCACGGCTCAATCGGCTGATTTGTCTTGCGGGGCGGCGGAAGCGATCCGCAGCAAATCTTTCTGCGTCCGGCTCCTCAGCAAGAGCTCGATCGCGCGCACGAGCGCGCGATCTTCCCGCAACGTGCGCTTCTTGGCTTCCGCGTCTCCGAAGGCGCGGCGCGTGACGCGATGATCCAGCTCGTCGCTCAGCAGCGCGGTCCCGATGCTGTCGAATCGCGCGTCGAGGTGCACTCCCGCCGCTCGAAGGCGACGCCGGAGCTCGGTGCGCCACGCCGGCGTCACGGTGAAGTCGCGACCGACCGTCTCGCGCAACTCGAGGGAGTACTGCTGGAGGACGATTCGGATCTGCTGTCCTTTCGCCGCGACCGAGCGGAGGAATTCCTGCTCGAGCGTCGAGGCCGTGTCTTCGTGCACGAGGAAATCCGGCACGATTCCCCCGCCACCGAAGACCACGCGCCCAGCGTCGCTGCGGAACCGCGGCCGCTTGGCCCGCGACTGTTCCGTTTCGACCGAGTCCGTTGCGTCCTCGACGATGCGCCCGTCGATCAGGCGCCCTTCGAGCACGCGGCCGTCGTCGCCGATGCGCCGCTCGCGATGAATCGAGCGGCCACTGGGCGTGTACCATTGTCCAGTCGTCAGCTTGAGCGAGTAGCCGCCATCGAGGGCATACAACGACTGCACCAAACCCTTGCCGTACGTGGTGGTGCCGAGGACCAGCGCGCGATCGTGATCCTGCAGTGCGCCCGCGACGATCTCCGCGGCGGACGCTGTGCCGCCATTGGTCAGCACCACCAGTGGAATGCCGTCGGTGAGGTGCGCGCCGCCGGCTTTCGAGACCTCATTCGGCGCACCGCGCGCGCGGACGCTCACGATCTCTTGACTGTCCTTGAGGAAGAGGGAGCTGATCGACAACGCCTGCTCGACGATGCCCCCGCCATTGTCGCGGACGTCGAGAACCAAGCCGCGAACGCCCTGGCCGACCAGCTTCTTCGCCGCGACTTCGACTTCTTCCGTTGCGTTCTCGTTGAACGTTTGCAGCGGGATGTACCCGACGCCGTTGACGACGGTAGTGAAAGGCACGGCGGGCACGTGGACTTCACGGCGCGTGAACGTCAGCCGGATGGGAGCCGGCACGCCGAGCCGCGAAAAGCTCACGACCACTTTCGATCCCGGCGCGCCGCGCAGACGACCTGAAACCTTGGACAGGCCCCACCCATTCGTTGAGGTATCGCCGATCGCGATGATCTGATCGCCGTCGCGAACCCCCGCGTCGTCGGCTGGGGTGTTCGGGAACACCCGCTGCACCGTGACGACGCGTTCGTCTTCCTCCTCCAACAGCATGCCGGTGCCACCGTACCGGCCGTTGGTGCCGCGGGAGAACTCTTCGCTCTCCCGGGGCGAGAAGAGCTCAGTGTAGGGATCATGCAGCTCTTTTACGAGGCCCTTCGCCGCGCGCGCGAAGAGATCGCCGCTCTGGATCGTGTCCACGTACTGACGCGACACCAGCGACAGCACCTGCTCGAACAGACGCGCGTTGGCGCGCGCAGGCGGTTCCTGCAGCAGGAAACCGCCCGCCACGATCGGGACGAGCAGCAAGGCGGCGACGAGCGAGGTGCGGTTGCGGGACATGGAATCAAGTACGCAGGGGAGGCAGTGGAGATTCAAGAAGGGAGCGAGAAAGGCGGAAGTCAACAGCGCCTTTTGGAGGCCCTGCGAGATTTCGGGATGCCCAACCAGACTGCGTCAGAATGGCGCGCATTGACGGCCATTGCCGTCCCGGTGGTCATCGTCCAGGTGGGCCTGATGCTCATGGGCGTAGTGGACACGCTCATGGTCGGCCATGTCTCGAGCAACGCGCTCGCCGCCGTCGCGTTGGGCAATCTGTACTTCTTCAATACGATCGTGATCGGGATGGGTGCGCTCATGGCTCTGGACCCGCTCGTCGCCCAGGCGGTCGGCGCGAATGACCACCTTGGCGTCACGCGGTCCGTTCAGCGCGGGTTGATCCTCGCTCTGCTGCTGGGAATAGTGACGATGATCCCAATGCTCCCAGCCGCGGCGGCACTGCGCTTTTTTCGGCAGCCGGAGGCGGTGATTCCCGACGCCGCGGCGTACGTCCGCATCAGCGCGGCGGGTGTGGTGCCTTTTCTGGCCTTCGTGGTCCTGCGGCAGAGCCTGCAAGCGATCGGTCGACTGGCTCCCATCGTCCTCACCATCGTGCTCGCGAACGTGCTCAATGCCGGCTTGAACTGGATCCTGATCTTTGGACACCTCGGCGCTCCGCGGCTTGGCGTCACCGGCTCGGCCATCGCGACCGTCATCGGGCGCTGGGCGATGTTGGGCCTGCTGCTCGCCTTCGCATGGAGGGATTTGCGCCCGCATCTTCGTACGCTCGATCGCGCGACCCTCGTTCCCGCGCCGCTTTGGCGCATGCTCCTGTTTGGACTCCCGATTGGGTTGCAGCAATTCCTGGAATACAGCGCCTTTGGCGCAATCGGCTTGCTGATGGGAACGTTCGGCGCGGTGCAGGTCGCATCCCATCAGATCGCGCTCAATCTCGCCGCGCTGACGTTCATGGTGCCGCTGGGCGTGTCCGCGGCCGCGGCCGTGCGCGTGGGCCACGCGGTCGGAGCGGAAGACGTCGTGCGGTCGCGACGGGCCGCTCGAATCGCGTACGTCCTCGGAGCGGGGTTCATGACAAGCACCGCCGTCCTGTTCCTCGTGTTTCCGCGACAACTGGCCGGGCTGTACACGACGGAGGCCACGTTAATCGCCATCGCCGGATCGCTCATTCCGATTGCGGGGGTCTTCCAGGTTTTCGACGGCCTTCAGGCCGTCGGAGCGGGCGTGTTGCGAGGATTGGGAGATACGCGCGTTCCGCTCATCGCCATGCTCTCCGGCTATTGGCTGATCGGAGTGCCAGTGAGCGTGCTCCTCGCCTTCCAGACGGGGCTGGGACCGCAGGGTTTATGGTGGGGCTTCGTCGCGGGGCTCGCTTCCGTGGCGATCTTCCTGCTGTGGCGGGTGCGAGCTCTGCTCCGGCGAGACGTATCCCGTGTTCAACTCGACCACGCCGGCGATTCAAGTCACTCAGACCGGAGAACTGCCTGATAAAGCAGTATGTGTCTGAGCTGGCTATGTCCGCGCGAGAGCCTCTATAGCCCGAACCGCCGCTCGAAACCGTTCATCCCGTTCCCCGCCGATCTCGACGTAGTTCAGACCCAAGCCCTCGAGCTTTCCCCGAAACAACGCGTGCAGCTCAGCTCGCCGGTCGCCGCGATCCCGCACGCCATCCGGGACCCATGGAATGTCCGGCATGAGCAGGAGATACAGTTGCCCCGCTCTGGACTTTGCCTCGCTCTCGATCCATGCCGGCGATCGGCCGAAATAATGCTCGCAATACACGACGGTGCTCACGAGATCCGTATCGAGAACGAGCAAGTCGCTCGCGCCCGCGATCGCCGCGTCTTCGGCCGCCATCTGTCCGCGCGCGATCGGCCCGTGATCGCCGAAGCCCACCTGCCCGCCCCGCTGCGCCGCGTATGCCCTCACGAACTCCGCCGCGACCGGAGCGCCGAAATGCTCGCCGAGGCGGTGCGCAAGCTCCGTCTTCCCCGTCGATTCTCCGCCGGTGAGGACGACTTTGATCAAGCGGGCGCCGGTTCGACGCCGAGCGCGCCGCGATCTCGCGCATAGCTCCGGCGCCACTGCACGTATCCCATCGTGGCCAGGACGAGCAGGACTACGTAGAGCGCGGCGGTCGGATACAGCTTCCGCGACAGAAACATCGGCACGTACACCAGATCCGCGACGATCCAGAGGATCCAGGTCTCGAGGATCTTCCGGGTCAACATCCACTGCGCCATGACGCTCAGGGTGGCGAGCCCGGAGTCCAGCGTGGAAAGCGCCACGCCCGGAAGAAGTGACGTCAGCCGCGCCAGCATCCACCAGAACGCGAGACCCCCCACCGCGCAGACCAGCCACACGCGCGCGCTGACTCGAGTGACCCGGAGACGCGAGTGCCGCTCGCCGCCATACAGCCATTGATACCAGCCGTAGATCGAGAGGCCCAGGAACACCAGTTGGAGGCCGGCGCTGGAATACAGACCTTGGTGGAAGAAGACGTAGGCGTACAGGGCGACGCCGGCGATCGACGTTGGCCAGGCCCCGATGTTCTCGCGAGCGCTGAGATAGACGCTGACCGCCGAAAGAATGGCGGCGATCCACTCGATCCAGTTCACGATCTAATTGTACTGGATCGCCTCGAGGGCGGCGATCTAGCTCAGACTTTGTGGCGGAACGTGATGCGCCCGCGCGTGAGATCGTAGGGCGAGACTTCCACCGTCACGCGATCGCCTTGGAGAACACGGATGCGGAATCGGCGCATGTTGCCGCCGAGGGTAGCTAGGACGGTGTGGCCATTGGGGAGCGTCACGCGAAACGTCGCGTTTGGCAACACCTCGGTCACCGTGCCTTCGAGCTGTATGGCTTCTTCCTTTGCCATCCGTTATCCAATGGGCGCGTTGGCTTCGCTCGAAATACTTTGGGCTCTGTGCCTCGAGCTTTGAGCTGTCGCCCAATAGCGCAAAACACAGAGCCCGACGCTCAACACCTCGAGCTAGACCTTCGTAACGTTTTCCGCTGCCGGTCCCTTCTGGCCCTGCACCACGTCGAACTCCACGCGGTCACCCTCGGCGAGAGACTTGAAGCCGTTGCCCTGAATCGCGGAGTAGTGGACGAAGCAATCTTTATCGCCACCGTCCGGGGTAATGAAGCCAAAGCCCTTCGAATCGTTGAACCATTTCACAACACCCTGGGTACGCATCACTGCACTCGCTGGTAGAAAAAGGTGGGGATCGGTGCCCGCTGGAACAAAAAAAAGGACCGCGCGAAGCCAGGTCCCTTGCGTGATCGCTGGTGCGGCACGAACGGTGTGCCGAATCGCGCACGAAACGTAGTGGTGCGCCCCCCACGGCGCAATCACGCCGGAGGAATCATCTCTGAGCTCCTTACCGCGGGGGCTTCTTGGTTTTCTTGACGTCCACGTTGTTGCACCCCGCTGCGATCATGATCGCCGCCGGATGCGCCTCGACCGCGGTCATCTCACTTTTGGGGCGGAGCCCTAGTACTTTTGTGGTTGACCGGGGTGCGCGAGCAAATCGCCCGCGCTGAGATTACACCCGTCGAACCTGATCCGGTTCATACCGGCGTAGGGAGTCAACCATGCGACTGACCGCTCTCCTGTTCACGCTCGCGCCCACCGCGCTCATCGCGCAGGCTCGCAGCGACACCACTTCAGTTCGCCGCGACACGGCCGCCACGCTCGAGGCCGTGACCGTCACCGCTATTCGTGGCGGAGCTGGACGACACGAAGCGCCGATCTCCGCCAAGAGCATGGATGCCGGCGAGATCGAACGCCGCAATTTCGGCCAGGACATGCCGCTGCTGCTGCAGGGTACGCCGTCTTTGTCGGCATATTCCGAGGCAGGCAATTACTGGGGGTACAGCTACCTGCGGATGCGCGGGATCGATCAGTCGCGCATCAATCTCACGATCGACGGCATTCCTCTGAACGATCCTGAGGATCAGGTCCTGTACTTCGCGGATTTCCCGGATCTCGCGAACAGCATCAGCTCCATTCAGGTGCAGCGTGGCGTTGGCAGCAGCGCGCCTGGCACGGCGTCGTACGGCGGCTCAATCAACTTTCAGACGATCCCGCTCCTCACCACTCCGCGGGCCGGTCAGCTCCAACTGCAGGGCGGCGCGTTCGGCAGCGCTCGGGTGAGCGCCGAATACGCGAGCGGATTCACCTCCAGCGGCGTGGCGCTGTACGGGCGCGTCTCTGCGCTCCAGTCGGCGGGATATCGCAAGCACTCGGGAATGGAGGGCCGCTCGGCGTTCCTCAGCGCCGGCCACTTCGGAAAACGTCACGTCCTGAAGCTCACCGCGATGGCGGGGTTGTTCGCGGACACCCTTTCGTATCTGGGCGCCACGGAGGCGGAGCTGGCGCAAGACCGCAGACACAACCCACTTCGAGCTGACGAAGTGGATCGCTTCGCGGAGCATGTAACCTCGCTCTCCTACGCGCGCGATCTCGGGGGCAATTCGTCCATATCGACGACGTTGTACCGGCTTGGGGCGACTGGTCACTACGACGTCTGCATCAACCGGTGCGATCAGCCCCAGGGCGATCTCTGGAATTTCAATCTCGATTTCGCCTGGTACGGCGCGACCACCGTGTGGAGCGTCGAGCGGGATCGAATGCACCTGACCGTCGGAGCCAACGCGAACACATACGACCGCGATCATCACGCGTACGCGCGACCGGATCTCTCACTTCCACTGTACTTCAATACGGGACACAAAGACGACGCAAGCGCGTTTGCCAAGATCTCGTACGACCTTGGCGCCGTCACACTGTTCGGCGACGTGCAGGGGCGGCACGCGGAATTCGCGTACACGCCGGACGCGAACGCCGGCATTCCGCGCAGCTCGATCGCTTGGAGCTTCCTGAATCCCAAGATCGGCGCGACCGTGCGGTTGGCTGAGGTCAGGGAGGGCGGTGGCTCGGACGCCTCGCCAATTACGGCGTACGCGTCCTATGGGATCAATTCGCGCGAGCCTGCACGCAGTGATATGTTCGCCGGCTTCGACAACCTGGACACGACGAACGCGACCTTCGTGGGCCCGTTGACGCGCGTGCGACCGGAGCGGGTACGCGACCTCGAGGCGGGGCTGCGATATCGCGGACGACGGCTCTCGCTCGATGCGAACGCGTTTGGCATGGAGTTCCGGAACGAGATTCTCCCCATCGGGCAATTGAGCTACATCGGCACGCCGTTACGGACCAACGTGCGCGCGAGTTGGCGTCGTGGAATGGAAGCCGACCTCGCGATTCAGCCGTTTCGCGCCCTGCAGCTCGGGCTGACGGCCACCGCGATGCGCGCGCGGATCGCGAATTTCACGGACGACGAAACCGGTCAGTCTTACAAGAACGTGGAGCCGCTCCTGACGCCCAATTTCATGACCTCCCATTACGCGCGGCTTGAATTGACGCGCGCGCTGTCGGCGACGCTGAGTGGCCAGTATTCCGGCCGGTCGCAGCTCACGAACACCAGCGACCCCAGCCTCACCCTTGCTCCGTATTACGTGGCGAATGTGGCCGCCGATTGGAGCCGAGGAGCGTACGGGCTGTCGCTCTACGTGAACAACGCGACCAACTCCGGAGGCAATGCCAGCGGGCACGTGAGCTTTGGCGAGGCACGTTACTACGTTCTTCCTCCCTTCAACGTGTTCTTGCTGGGACGACTCGGCCTCTAGCGAGGGCGCGTGAGGGAACCGGGCTCGACCGCGCGCGCCGAGTCCGCTTCTGCGGATTGCCGCGGCGAAGGGGGCGTCGGTAAGCACTAGTATTGCACTCATAGGCCCCGCGCTCCACCTCGCGGAGGCAGAACGGGATGAGAAGACCCAACCAGACGCCGCTGTCGTCTCGACGGCGTATGTGGAAGCGGATTGCGCGCGATGGACTGACCGTTGTCATGCTGCTCGCCGCCATTGGGTATACCGCGTCGTTGATGCGTCCGATCTACGCCGG
>JBBDXZ010000017.1:0-8783 GCA_040902075.1 Gemmatimonadaceae bacterium | reverse complement strand
CGCTGGGCGAGCGTATCGTCGGCACTGCCGTCGGTGACCGGGTGTACGTCGCTGCCATTACGGGTTTCGCGCTGTGCGTGCCATTCCTGCTCGCGCTCGTGTTTTGGGAAGTGGCGCTCGCCGGATGGCCCGCGCTTCGCGAGTTTGGTTTTGGATTCCTGACATCGAGCGAATGGGACCCGGTACGGCACCGCTTTGGCGCCGGCGCCGCGATTTTCGGCACGATTGTCACGTCGATCCTTGCGCTCGTCATCGCGACGCCGCTGGCGCTCGGTGTTTCGATCTTTCTGTCGGAATACGCTCCGGCGCGGATACGTCAGCCCGTCGCGTTTTTTGTCGATTTGCTCGCGGCGATCCCGAGCGTCGTGTACGGGTTGTGGGGAATCTTCGTTCTCATTCCGTTGTTACGGGTGCATGTGATTCCGTTCCTGCGCGACACCCTTCATCTCGGCGTCATACCGTTGTTCAGCGGACCGAGTTGGGGGAACAGCGTCTTCGCCGCCGGGATCATCCTGGCGATCATGGTGCTGCCGTACATCTCGTCCGTCTCCCGAGAGGTGCTCCTGGCCGTTCCCCGGTCTCAGCGCGAGGCCGCGCTCGCGCTCGGCGCCACGCGTTGGGAAATGATCCAGAAAGCCGTGCTGCCGTTCGCCAAGAGCGGCATCATCGGAGGCATCATCCTCGGCCTGGGACGCGCGCTCGGCGAGACAATGGCCGTGACGATGCTGATCGGTAACACGCACGACATCTCCGCCTCGCTGTTTGCTCCCGGCTACACCATGGCGTCGCTGATCGCGAACGAGTTCACCGAGGCATCCGGGGACCTTCACCTTTCCGCGCTCATGGCGGTGGGCTTCGTGCTTCTCATCGTGGCTCTCATAGTCAATGCGCTGGCGCGGTGGCTCGTTTGGCAGGTCGGCCGCAAGGCTGACGGTGCGCGGTGATGGCGGCGCCGACACGTCCATCCAGACCAACGGCGCGTCAACGCGCGGTCGCCGAGCGCACCATCGGCACGATTCTGCGGCGGCGAATCGTCAACGGCATCATGACGGGCGTCGTCGCGGTCGCGGCGCTGATCACGACGCTTCCATTGCTGTTTATCCTGTTCCACCTCGTGCGCGAGGGAGCGTCGTCGCTATCCGCCGATTTTTTCACGGAGATGCCCAAGCCTCCCGGTGAATCGGGGGGTGGCATGGCCAACGCTATTGTCGGAACGCTCATCCTCATCGGCATCGCGTGCGCCATCGGACTTCCCATCGGTATCGGGGCGGGCCTCTACCTCGCGGAGTTCCGCAAGACGAAGCTCGCGGATGTCGTACGATTTCTCGCGGACGTGCTCAATGGACTGCCGTCGATCGTGCTCGGAATCTTCGCGTGGCAGTTCCTGGTCAAGCCGCTCGGGCATTTCTCCGCTCTCGCGGGCGGCGTTGCGCTCGCCGCGATGATGATCCCCATGATCACGCGTACGACGGAAGAAATGGTGCGGCTCGTTCCGACGTCACTTCGCGAGGCGGCGATGGCGTTGGGCTACTCGCGCGCGCGCACGGGCCTGACGGTGGTGTTGCGGACGGCGACGGCGGGCATCGTCACCGGAGTGCTCGTCGCCGTGGCACGAATCGCCGGTGAGACAGCTCCCCTCCTTTTCACCGCATTTGGGAACACCTTCTGGTCGGTGCAGCTCGATCAGCCGATCGCGGCGATGCCGCTGCAGATCTTCGCGTATGCCATCAGTCCGTACGACGATTGGCGCCGGCTCGCCTGGGCCGGTGCGCTCGTCCTCATCGTTCTCGTTTTTCTCATCAGTGTCGCAGCCCGCTTTGCAACCCGATCCAGATTCGGCACCGGCTCCGGCGACTGAACGCCGCGATCCCGCTCGTGGACGCGTACGCTTCGAGGCCGAGCACCTCACGGCGTACTTCGGCGCGTCCCCGGCGATCCGCGACGTGTCCCTGGCGCTGCGCGACCGCGAAGTCACCGCCGTCATCGGGCCGTCGGGATGCGGTAAGTCCACGTTCCTGCGGTGCCTCAACCGGCTCCACGAGACGGTGCCCCTCGCGCGCGCGGAGGGCCAAGTGCTGCTCGACGGACGCAACATCTACGCGCCCGGCGTGAATCCGATCCGCGTGCGCAAGCACATCGGCATGGTGTTTCAGAAGCCCACACCGTTCCCGACCATGTCGATCCGCGACAACGTGGCCGCGGGATTGAAGGTCATGGATTCACGTCCGAACGGCAGACAGACGGACGCCATCGTCGAGCGCGCGCTCACCCGTGCGGTCTTGTGGGACGAGGTGAAGGATCAACTCAAGGCGAGCGCGCTGGCGTTGTCCGGCGGCCAACAGCAGCGGCTCTGCATCGCCCGCGCGCTGGCGACCGACCCGGAAGTCCTGTTGCTCGACGAGCCCACGGCCTCGCTCGATCCCATCAGCAGTCAGAAGGTGGAGGAGCTCGTGTACGAGCTTCGCAAGGACATGACCATCGTCATCGTCACGCACAACATGCAGCAGGCCGCGCGCGTGTCCGATGTAACCGCCTTTTTCCTGCTCGGCGAGCTCGTGGAAGTCGCGCCAACGAAGACGATGTTCACGGCGCCGAGCGATCAGCGCACCGAGGCGTACGTCACCGGGCGGTTCGGATGACCGCGACCTCGCGGCTGCCTGAGCCGAAGACCGATCCCTCCAAGCTCGGCACCATCAAGGCGAAGGAGTTCTCGTTCTGGTACGGCGAGAAGCAGGCACTGTTCGACATCACGCTGTCCATCCGGCCGCGCACCATCACGGCCCTCATCGGCCCCTCGGGGTGCGGCAAGACCACGTTTCTGCGATCGATCAATCGCCTCAACGAGCTCATTCCGGAAACGCGCAGGAAGGGGGCGCTCGAGTTGGACGGCGTGGACGTCTACGACAAGGGGACGGACGTGGTCGCGCTGCGGCAGCGTGCCGGGATGGTGTTCCAGCGCTGGAATCCGTTTCCCAAGTCGCTGTACGACAACGTCGCCTTCGGCCCGCGCATCAATGGCGAGCGCGACCCGCGAGTGCTCGACGAGATCGTCGAGAACTCGCTGCGTCGTGCGGCGCTCTGGGACGAAGCGCGCGACCGCTTGCAGCAGAGCGCGCTCACGCTCTCGGGCGGACAACAGCAGCGGCTGTGCATCGCTCGCGCCCTCGCCAACGACCCGGAAGTGCTGTTGCTGGACGAACCCGCGAGCGCCCTCGACCCCATCGCCACGCAAAAAATCGAGGAGCTGTTGTTCGAGCTCAAAGAAGAGCTCACGGTGCTGATCGTGACGCACAACTTGCAGCAGGCGGCGCGTGTCTCCGAATACACGGCGTTCTTTTACCTGGGACGCCTTATCGAAGTCGATACCACAGAGCGCCTCTTTACGAGTCCGCGTGAAGCGCAGACCGAGGCATACGTTACGGGGAGGTTTGGATGAGTCCTGAATCAGCCGCTGCCGGGCGTCAACCCGGCTTCCGCCACTTTCACGACCAGCTCGACGAGCTGAAGCAGCGCCTGCTGAGGATGTCCGAGCGCGCGGAATCGCTCGTGGACCTCGCCGTGGACGCGCTGCTCACGCGTGATGCCGACAAAGCCGGGGCGGTACTCTCGGGCGATGCCGAAGTGGACGAGCTGGAGATCGAGATCGAGAGCATGGCCGTGCAGCTTCTCGCCCTGCAGCAGCCGATGGCGCGCGACCTCCGGTTCATCATCAGCGCAATCAAGGCGTCGAGCGATCTCGAGCGCGTCGGCGATCACGCCGTGAACATCGCGCAGTCGGCTCAGCGCCTCATCGCGTCGAGAACTACCATCACGCCAGATGCCGCCATCGAGGAGATGGCGCGGCGGTCCAAGCAGATGCTCGGACAGGCCATCGACGCGTTCGTCCGCGCGGATGGCGGGTTGGGGCGGGCGGTCTGCCTCATGGACGACGAGGTCGACAAGCTCAACCAGGATCTGTTCCGCATCATCGTCACCCACATTCTCGAGGACCCCAAGACCATCTCGACGGCCATCGAGCTGCTGCTCGTCGGACGGAATCTCGAGCGCGTCGCGGACCTCTCTACCAACATCGGTGAGGACGCGGTCTATCTCGCCGAGGGAAAGCAGATCAAGCACCACCTGGAGGACAGGCCGCGGGGCTAGTGCCTGTCATTCCGAGCGGCTGGTCATTCCGAGCGCAAGCGAGGAATCTGCAGGTCATTCCGAGCAGAGCGAGGAATCTGTAGTTAGATACCACGGCTGCGTGGACACCGCGGCCGTCGATTTCCCAGCCCTGCTGCTCGCGACACTTGTCGCGGGCGGAATCACCGTAGCCCTCATCCTGGCTTACCGCGGGGATAACGCGCGGCGGCTCTGGATTGCCGCGGGAGCGGTCGCGCTGCTTCTCCTCGCCGTCGGCCTCGTAGACCTGCTGCGCGCTACGCCGCGCGAGACGCACCTCGCGGCGCCGGTCGTTGGCGTGATTTTGCCGGCGCTGGGCGCCGTGGGGATGATCCGGGGAACGCGGCGCGTGCGTCCGTGGGTGCGGTGGCTGCTGGTCTTCGCGACGGCGTTCGTGCTGTTGTTCGCCGGACTCTTGCTGGGCGCTACGGTCGTGCCGCGATTCCTGCCGGCCTAGCGGCTCGCTCGCTCCTATTTGCGAAGCCAGACGTATACCTCGTCCTGACAGTTGTCGTCGGGTTGGGGGATCCGGCCGATTGGCATGTTGCCGGCGATCACGCGACCTCCACCCGAAATACTCCTGACCTGAACACGCCTGGGCCGGGCGCGATACACTTCGACGCCCTCGATTTCCGAGGCACGCAACGCCCAGATGAATTCGCGCTTTGGTCCGCCATCAACGATCGCCAGACAACTTGGGTCCACTTTCCGACCGGCCCCGGCCTGCGCGACCTCGCTGAGCTCCGCCCAACCGCCCTTGTTGATGTCCTCGCGGGTGTAGAGCGCCGAGTAAACGACGTTGCGCCGCGCGAGTCGCATCGCGAGCTCGTCCATCGCGACCTCCTCCGCAAACGAGTTGTCGCGCAGCGTCGGTTTCAGTAGGACCAACATTCGGCGGCCGCTGTCCTTCGGAACCGTGACGGTCACGAGCTGCGATGCATATCCCGCGTGTTTGACCCGAATGATGTGCCTTCCGGGATGCACTTCGAGGTAGAACGATCCCGTGGAATCACTGCGTGCGCGGCGGCCGCCCCCCACGACCGATACCTCGACGTCCTTCAAGGCGCCATAAGCGGTGTCCCCAATCACTCCGCTCAGCCCAACTCGCCTCGAGGACGAAACGATCGGGGGTAGCGATCGTACGTATGGCACGAGAGCGAACCGGGCGACAGCGCCACTCTCCTTGGTGACGATCACCGTGCGAACCTGGGGGTAGTAGCCGAGACGTCGCGCAGCAACTTCGTAGGTGCCGGGTTTGATATTGTCGAACCGAAAAGTCCCGTCTGCCCCCGCTGACGCTCTTCGTCGCAGCGAGGGGATGTACACCTCGGCGCTGTCGATCCGGCGGTCAGAAGTGTCGTTGACGATGCCCACTATCGTCCGGCCTGCCGCCGTGAGTGCGGTGTCAGTGGGCTGCTGCGCCGCGACACACACGGGAACGAGGAGGCCAGCGAAAATCGCAAGACGGGCATTCATGGATAACACGATGCCCAAAGGTTTTCTCCCTCGCCAGAGCAAAAAAGGGCGAGCCAGGACAAACTGCAGATCCTTCGCTGCGATCAGGATGACAGCGAGGACCAAGTTGCCCCTCCTGGGATCGAACCAGGACTCTCCTGATCCAGAGTCAGGCGTGTTGCCAGTTACACCAAGGGGCAATGGAACTACTGTGTTTTTCGCCCGGTAACTGGTTGAGCTGCGCGCAAAAGTGCTATTGCGCGCTCGCTCACCTTCGGTTGATTCCAGGCACTTTCGAAACTAGCCGCGACGCAGGGTCGCAGCAACCCTAATTCACACCCGCCGAAGCGCTGTTAGTCCTGTCCAGAGCACAACTTACACCGCCCTCCACGCTCTCCGGCCGAACCCGACGAGCGTGGCTTCGCGTTGCCCTTTTGGGCGGTCTCATAGCGCCCTCGGTTGCGTGCCGGGACGCTGTGGTCCGACTGTCGGCACCGCCGCCGGCGTCGTCTCTTGCGCGAGCCGAGCAGATGTTCGCCGCACTGGGCGCACGCGTCACCGAGCCTTTGAGAGATCCAAAGTACGATTCCGCGCGGGTAAGAATCGCGAACGCGGCGTTCATTCCTTCTCGGGTTTGGGATGACACGAGTGTATGGACGTCTGCGACGAGCTCCCGGAGAACGCTCCTGATCGGAGGACGCTTCGTGAATGGTCGATATCAGCTCGACGCGGCGCGATTGGTTCCCGCACCCGAGCAGCCGGCCGAGTCGCGGCACGTGATCACTTTGACGCGCCTGTCGGACGACGAGTTCGCGTGGGATACCGAGGTTCCGTACGCGATCGGTAGCATCACCGCGCGTGAGGTCGGTGCCTTCACGAGTGCGTTGTTCGCCGGAGCCGAGGGCCGCAGCGAGCGCGATGTTCGCGCCGACTATCGAGCGACGATACCGCGGACGTCTGCCGTGCTCGGGCAGCTTTTCAGAGTCGACTCGATAAAGACGACGCATCTGCCCGACAGCTCGACAATCGCGGCGTTCGCCGTGACCATGACTCCCGCGGGAGTGGAGACGAAGTATCCGAATTTCGCGCGGTACATGCGTCGTTACGCCCAGACGGCGCGGATGCGATTGTCGTTGACGGACCGCACTGGCGCGTCGTATCTCGACCTCATGGTCGCCGAGGGTCGGTTGATGTTGCGGGTCCGGACACTGAAAGGGGACATGGTGCCGCTCACGGGCCCTGCCCGTCCGATGCCCGACTCGCTGACCCTGAATGGCGACTTCACCATGAAGGTGCGGCGCTTGACGGTCGGGTTCCACGACTACCACGCCGACTTTGTCGTCGTGCGAAATGATCGCGAGCGTGCGTGGAGCATCGTGTCGAAGCTCGAGCCGAAGTGGACGCTCCCGTTCGTGACCGAACGCCTCTTGAGAACGCCCCTGCGTCGTCCCTTTCGGGGCCGCGGTGCGCTATTCCGAATCGGCGTACGCGACAGCGCTGGAGCTCAAACGATTCTGGACCGCCGGCTGCATCTCGAGGTACAGGAGAGCATGATCCTGAGGTTCATCGGCCGGCTGGGTGCGATCGCGGTGAGCGATTACCAGGGGTTGGCGGAGCGAGAGCAGCTCGCCTGGTTGCGGGAAGCCTTTGATGCGCTCGTTGCCGACCTGCGCGGCCTGTCGCCCTGAAACGTCAAGTGCAGATCCCTCGCTTCGCTCGGGATGACATTGAGTAAAATCAAAACGCCGCCGACCCTTGGGTCAGCGGCGATCTAGTTTGCCACGCCTACCGTCATTGGAACTCTACGTCCTACCGATCGGCGGCGGGCATTTATCTGTTGGCCAGAAATATACCAGATTCCTGCCCGTATTACCACTTTATGGAGCTGAGGGGGATCGAACCCCTGACCTCTGCAGTGCGATTGCAGCGCTCTCCCAGCTGAGCTACAGCCCCCTGACCCCTTACAATCTGCGCAGCCGGGGAAGAGGTAAAGCTAGCCAGCATCAGCGCTTCCATCAAGTTGACGAATAAGCCCTGGAGTGCGTAACGGATGTTCGAACGTCTTCGCCCAGAAGCGGTCCGAGCGGCAGCCGCGCGCATTGCACCGCACATCAAGCGTACGCCACTCGTCCGGAGCGAACGGCTCAGCCGCATCGCTGGCGGAGACGTCTATCTCAAGCTGGAAACCGAGCAGATCACTGGCTCGTTCAAGCTTCGCGGCGCGCTCAATTCGCTTTCCATGCTGTCGCCGGAGATGCGCGCGCGCGGCGTCGTCGCATCGTCCGCGGGGAACCATGGGATGGGCGTTGCGTCTGCCGGAAAAACGCTCGGCATCAACACCAAGATCTACGTCCCCAGAACTGCACCCGAGGTCAAGAAAGCCGGAATTCGATCGCTCGGCGCGGAGCTCGACGACTCACAACCCGATTACGACGCCGCCATGGTCGCCGCAAAGGCATTCGGCCAGCAAACGGGCAGAGCGTACATCAACCCCTGCCTCGGCGACGAATTGCTGGCGGGCCAGGGAACGGTCGCCCTCGAGATTCTCGAGGACCTGCCTGGGCTGGCGTCGCTGGTGCTAAACGTTGGCGGTGGCGGATTGCTTGGCGGCTGCGCGAGCCTCGTCCGCCGAGAGCGGCCAGACGTGCGGATCTATGGCGCGCAAAGCATCAAGACCGCGGCGATGTCGGAGTCTCTAAAGGCCAGCGAAGTGGTTGAGATCGACAGTGTGCCTACCCTGGCCGACGGTCTCGCGGGCCAGATCGACGAGGACGCCTTGGACATCGGCAGACACGCGCTGGATCAAATCGTGACACTGACCGAAGCGCAGATTGCCCAGACCATCGCATGGTTCGCGTCGGAGCACAAAGTCCGAGTCGAGGGGGCCGGCGCGTGCGGGGCAGGCGCCATCCTCATGAAGAAGCTCCAGCCAGAGACGCCCTGTGCCGTGGTGGTCTCGGGGGGCAACATCGACGAGGCTCGCTGGCTGGAGATCGTTCAGGGCAAAGGCGTTTGAGGTTCGACGTTAGAGGTTCGACGCTCGACGTTTTACCTCCAACGTCTAACCTCCCACGTCGAACTTCCAACGCTTTTTGCCGGCTCGGGTCACATAAATGGAATAGCCGCGCTCATCACGCGGCTATCCACCCCTCCTCCCAGGTGCGCTG
>JBBDXZ010000016.1:30292-51271 GCA_040902075.1 Gemmatimonadaceae bacterium | reverse complement strand
GCCGGCGCGGTCAATCTCTCGAGGGGCGACGGGGATGCCGAGCGGCTGCAGGTGGGTGTCTTCTCGGCGTCGATGTTCGCCGTCACCGGCGCGCGTCCGTTGGCAGGGCGCACGTTCACCGCCGCCGAGGACGTTCCCAACGCGTCGCGCGTCGTCGTGCTGTCCGAGGATCTGTGGCGCAGGCGGTTCGGTGAAGACCGATCGATCATCGGCAAGACGATCGACTTCAATGGCCGGCCATTCGAGGTGATCGGCATCCTGCCATCGGATTACAGGCTGCCGACGCAGTTCGCGGGAGATCGCGCCGAGGCCTTCGTGCCGATGCAGCTTGGTCCGCCGGATGAGAACGACCGCGGCAGCCACTATCTGAGCGCCGTCGGCAAGCTGCGTCCGGGGGTCAGCCTCGCGCAGGCGCAGTCACGCATGACCGACTACATCGAGCAGTACAAGCGCGACCACAAGGACACATACGGCCCCGAGTTCGGCATCACGCTCGTGTCGGTCGCCGACCAGGTGCGCGGCGACGTCAAGCCCATCCTGTTCGTCCTGCTCGGCGCCGTGAGCTTCGTGCTGCTGATCGCGTGCGCGAACGTCGCGAACTTGCTCCTCTCACGCGCGGAATCGCGCCATCGCGAGATCGCCGTTCGCGCGGCTCTGGGCGCCAGCAACGGCCGCATCGCCGCGCAGCTGTTGACCGAGAGCATCGTGCTTGCGCTGCTGGGCGGGGTCCTCGGACTCGGACTCGCGGCGTGGATGGCCCGCGCGTTGAGCAGCGCGAATCTGGCGAACCTGCCTCGTGCCGAGGCGGTGACCATCGATGGCTCGGTGCTCGCGTTCGCCGCGGCGATCTCGCTGCTGACGGGAATTCTCTTCGGTTTGGCGCCGGTGGTTCAGACGCTGCGCGGGAACGCCCAGACCCTGTTGAAGCAGGGCCGAGGGAACACGGCGGGCCGCCCGGCGTTTCGCCTGCGGAACGCGCTCATTGCGGCGGAGATCACACTGGCGGTCGTCGCCACGACCGGCGCGGTACTGATGGGACGCAGCTTCGCGCGGCTCGTCTCCGTGTCGCCCGGTTTCGCGCAGGAGAACGCGCTCACGTTCCGACTCTCCGCGCCGGTCGCGAAGTATCCCGAGACCGCGCGGGTGCGCGACCTGTTCGATCGTGTCCTCGCGAGCGTGCGCGCGATTCCAGGCGTCACGCTCGCCGGCGGCATCACCGCGCTTCCACTCGCATCCGAGCTCGGTGACTGGGGCGTCTCGATCGAGGGAGTGCCGCCAACACCGCGTGGAACGCCCGGTCCGGCCATCGATTGGATGTCCGCCACTCCCGGTTATCTGGAAGCGATGAAGACGCCGATCGTCCGCGGACGCACCATTCTGGTGACCGATCGCCGAGATGCGGAACCAGTGGTCGTCATCAACGAGGCCGCGGAGAGAAAGTATTTCGCGGGGAAAGACGCGGTGGGACACCGGATCCGGCTCGGCGGCACCGCGGACAGCGTGTATCGCACCATCGTGGGCGTGAGCCGCGACATTCGGCATGCGGGTCTGGATAAGGACGTGCGTCCGCAGATGTTCATTCCATACGGGCAGTTTTTGTGGACGATTCCGGATTCAGTCGGAGCGATCCCGCGAGCACTCAGCATCGTGGCGAGGACGTCGGGCGATCCGGCGTCGATCACCTCTGCCGTTCGCGCGGCCGTACGAGAGATCGACCGCGATCTTCCCGTGGCACAGGTTCGGACGCTGGCCGACGTGTTCGACCGTTCGGTGTCCACGCCGCGAATGGTCACGCTGCTCCTCGGCGCCTTCGGGCTCCTGGCGTTGCTGCTGTCCGCGATCGGTGTGTACGGGGTGACGTCCTACTCGGTCGCGCGCCGCAACAACGAGATCGGTATTCGGGTTGCTCTGGGCGCGCGCGTGCGCGACGTCATCCGGCTCATCGTCTGGCAGGGCATGCGGCCAGCCGTCCTCGGAATCGTGCTGGGCATCGGCGTCTCGGTGATGGGAACGCGGCTGATGCAGAGGTTCCTGTATGGCGTCACGCCCACGGACACCGTGTCGCTGGTCGCCGCGCCGCTCGCGCTGCTCCTCGTGGGTTTGGCCGCCAACTGGCTGCCGGCGAGCCGTGCGGCGCGGGTCGATCCGGTGAGCGCGCTGAGATCGGAGTGACAGCGTCCTAGTCCTCTTGACGGTCGAGAGGTAGCCCCATAACCTTCTCTCTGTAATCGAGAGGAGAGCTATCGGTGGCACAAGCCCGTGAACGCGATGTGGTACAGGGGACGCTCGACATGCTGGTCCTCAAATCTCTGACGCTCGCGCCGATGCACGGCTGGGGCATCACGCAGCGGATCGAGCAGATCACCAAGAACGTGCTTCAGGTGAATCCCGGCTCCTTGTACCCGGCGCTCGAGCGGCTCCAGGACCGTGGTTGGATCAGCGCCGAGTGGGGCACCACGGAGAACGGCCGCAAGGCGAAGTACTACAAGCTGACCGCCGCGGGCCGCAGAAACCTTGGCGAAGAGACGGACTCATGGCGGCGCATGGTGGCGGCGGTCGAAGCCGTCTTGCGCACCGCCTGACCACGATGATGCACTGGTCCGCTGTGGGGCGGCGCCTCCGTGCCCTCTTCGCCCGCGACGCGGTCGAGCGGGAGATGAACGAAGAGCTGCGCTTCCATCTGGAGATGGAAGCGGTGAAACAAGAACGTCGCGGCCTCTCGCCGGACACTGCCCGCAAGAAAGCGGCGCACAGGTTCGGCGGAGTCGAGGCGGTAAAGGAAGCCTACCGGGACGCGCGCGGCGTACGGCCGCTGGAGAATCTTCTGCAAGACGTCCGCTATGCCATCCGCTCGCTGCGCCAGTCGCCGGGATTTGCCTTAGTGGCGATACTCACGCTCGCGTTGGGCATCGGCATTACCACGGCCGTCGTCAGCATCGCCGACCACGTGTTGGTTCGGGGACTTCCGTTCCGCGAGCCGTCGCGTCTCATGACGATGCTCGAGCGGGACGACCACGGCGCCTTTCGCACGCCGTCAGGTCCGACCGCGGCGGACTGGCAGCGGGACTCCGGCGTCGCCGGGGCGCTCGAAGGCGTCACGTACATTCGCGGCGATGGCATGACGCTGCGCGTCGGCGACGAATCCGAAACGGTCGGCGCCGCGTTCGTGGGCCCGGAGTTCTTCCCGCTCATCGGCGTGCGCCCGACGCTTGGCCGACTGCTCGGCGCGGACGATCATCGTGCCGGCGCGCCGCGACTTGGCGTCATGTCGTACAAGCTGTGGAAGCGGCGCTTCGGCGGCGATCCCGCGATCCTCGGGCGCAGCATCAGCGTGGACAGGGCTCCGATGATCATCGTCGGCGTCCTGCCCAACGGCGCCGTGTATCCCGGGTTCGCCGACCTGTGGACGCCGATCTCGGGATATCCGCGGAAAGAGATTCTCCTGCAACGCGGATTCCACGCGGACAGCCGCACGCTTGGGCGGCTTCGCCCGGGTGTCGATTCGGCGCGCGCGGTAGCGCTGATGCGGGGCATCGGCGCGCGTCTCGCGGCGGTGTATCCCGCCGAACAGGCGGGCTGGATGCCCGGCATCCGTGCCATGCAACTGGAAATCGTCGGCGACGTGGGTCCGATGTTGTGGACACTCGCGGCGGCGGCCGCCGCCGTGCTGCTGCTCGCCTGCGCCAACGTCGCGAGTCTGCTCCTCGCTCGCGTGACGACGCGCAGGCGGGAGCTGGCAGTGCGGAGCGCGCTCGGCGCGTCGCGCGGCCGCATCGTGGGTCAGCTGCTCACCGAAAGCCTGATGCTTGCCCTAGCCGGCGGACTCGTCGGCACCGCAATCGCGGCGTTCAGCGTGACCCTCTTCCAGAAGGTGCCGGGAAACTCGTTGCCGCGCGTCGAGGAGTTGAGCGTCGACCAGCGGGTGCTGCTGATCGCCACGGTGGCGACGATCGTGACGGCGCTCGTCTGCGGCATCTGGCCCGCGCTGCGCGCGACTCGACACCGGAGCGGAGAGATATTGCGCGCGAGCGCCCTCGGCTCGATCGGCGTCAAGTCCGAATCGCGCATGCGACGCGTGCTCGTGACCGTACAATTCGCGCTCGCGCTGGTGCTGCTGGTCGGGGCCGGCCTGCTGCTCCAGAGCTTCAGGCGCGCTGCCGCGGTCGATGTCGGGTTCGATCCCAGCGGTCTGCTGGCGCTGCGCATCGCGCCTCCCGCCGGCGCGTACACGACGCCGAGGGAGGCCGCGGCATTGTACGCCCGGCTCATGGAGGCCGCGCGCGCCGTGCCGGGTGTCAGGGAGACCGCCTTCATCAATCACTCGCCGTTCGGCAGAGCGGCGATGTACACGTCGTTGGCGATCGAAGGACGTTCCGCGCTCGACTCTTCGAACCAGGTGTTCTACCGCACCGTGTCCGACAGCTATTTGCGGACGATGGGGATGTCGATGGTCGCCGGCCGCTGGTTCGACGCGGAGGACATGCGATCACCGGGCGGAAGCTTCGTCATTAACGAAACCATGGCGAAACAGTACTGGCGCGGTGCGAGCGCAGTGGGGCAGCGCATCACGCTGACGCGCGCGTCACAGGGACGCGCCGATTTCGGGCAGCCGCTGTTTGGCCGCGTCGTGGGCGTGGTGGCCGACGTGCACCAGCGGAGTCCGGACGTTCCGCCGGACGCGGAAGTGTACGTGCCCTACACGCTCGAGACGTGGCCCTGGGGAATGCTCATGATGCGCGCGCGGGACGGCAGGCGCGCGACCCCGGCGCTGGCGCGGGCGGTGGCGTCGGTGGATCCACGGCTCATCGCACCGGGCGCCGCGGGCGCGAACGCATTCAGCGTCGCCGAGGAAGCAATCGCTGGCAGCCTGCAACCGCGGAAGTTGTCGATGTCGCTCATCGCGGCGTTTGCGGCGTGCGCCTTGATTCTCGCCGCGATCGGGATGTATGGCGTGGTCGCCTACAGCATCGCGCAACGCACGCGAGAGATCGGCGTACGAAAAGCGCTCGGCGCCACTGACGAGAGGATCGCCGTCATGATCGCTCGCGAGTCACTCGCTGTCGTGGCGGTCGGGGTGGTCCTGGGGAGCGTGGCCGCGGCCGGTGGTGCGCGTCTCATTCGGGGACTCCTCTTCAACACCGGACTCGCCGATCCGGGCACCTACGCCGGAACGATAGTCTTGCTGGCGGGAACCGCCCTGCTCGCCACATTTCTTCCGGCCCGACGCGCGATGCGACTCGATCCGACGATCGCGATGCGCGGCGAATAGATCAGGGCGAGTAATTCGTCGGCCGCCCTTTGACGTAGAGTTCCAACCACTGAAGCTCGTTGAGCATCCGATGCACGTTGTTCCACGAGCCCGTGATGCCGTGCGGCATCCCCGCGTACTGGATCATCTTCGTCGGCACGCCGATTTTCTTGAGCGCGACGAACATCTGCTCCGCCTCGGAGTACGGCACGCGCTGGTCCAGCTCACCATGAATGAACAGCGTCGGCGTCTTCACCCGTCCCGCGTACGTGAGCGGTGACTGCTTGATCATGATGCCGAGCGCCTTCTCCTCCCAGGGATAGCCGAAGAATTCGGTTTCTTTGGTTCGAGCTATGTCCGCCGTGCCATAATCGCTGACCCAGTTCACAATTCCAGCGCCCGCGATCGCCGCGGAGAAGCGATCCGGGTACTGGGTGATCAGCCAGTTGGTCATGAAGCCGCCGTACGAATGTCCCATGGTGGCGACGCGTCCGCGCGCGACCGGATATTTCGACAGCACATGATCGATCCCGGCCATCACGTCCTGGCCGTCCTTGTCCCCCCACGCGCCCCACGTCCCCCACAGGAACTTCTCGCCGTAACCGGTCGAGCCGCGAAAGTTCACTTTGAGAACGAAGTACCCATTGGCGGCGAAGTACTGACTCTTGAAATCGAAGGCGTACCCGTCCGCGGCGTGCGGCCCGCCATGATTCATCACGACTAGCGGATACGGTCCGTTCTCCCGCCGGTAACCGCTTGGGTACAACAGCCATCCTTCGATCTGCGTTCCATCTTTGCTGGGAAAGAGAAGGCGTTCGCCCTTGCCCAACGCCACCTCGCGTGTGAAGGACTGGTTGACGTTCGTGAGACGCCGTTCCCCCGAGCCGTCGATGTTGGCCACATAGATCTCCGCTGGCGCTTCCATGAGCCCGACCGAATACGCCATCTTCGAGAACGCCTTGTCGAAGCTGATGCCGTTGATCCGGCGGTCGCCTTTCGTCACCTGGATGATCGGTCCGCCCGCAGGCGACACGCGAAACAGATGCACCGCGCCACCGATACCGGCCGAGAAGTAGATGTTCCTTCCATCCGGACTCCATCGCGGGCTCGACGGGATGTAATCCCACTCCGCGGTGAGGATCTTTTCAGGTCCTCCGGTCGCTGGCATGACCCCGAGATCGTCGGCGCCGCCGTGATCGAGCTTCTTGGCGATCACGGCATCAGTCGAGAGCTCCCGGCTAAAGAGTATCCAGCGGCCGTCCGGCGAGTACCGCGCATCGCCGTAGTTGTAGTCGTTGTCCATCGTCATGCGTCGCACGCGGCCCCCCCCGTCGCGCGTCACGGTATAGATCTCGGCGCTGCCGTACTTCCGCTCGTCGCGATAGTCGGAGTCGGCCGTAAACAGCAGCGCCGTTCCATCGCGGTTCCACTCCACGCCAGCGGGACGGAGACTGATTCGGGTGAGCTGCTGCGCCGCGCTGTCGGCCCCAGGCGCGGCGAGGAAGATCTCCTGCGACGGATTGACCACCGGATCTGTTCGATTCGGGACGGGGAATGGCTGTCCGTCGCGTTGAAAGTCGAGCCAGTCGAACTGCACGCCCCTGAATCGCTCTTCGTGGCGCCTTTCGAAATCCGACGCGAAGGTCCGGTCACGTTTCGGCGTCGGCATTGAGCGCAGGAAGGCGATCGTCCTTCCGTCCGGGCTCGGCCAGCGCCGGGCGAGAGCTCCGGCCTGTTGCGAGACGCCGGCGCTCTCGGACACGGCGTCAGGGGCAGCGGGATGCACCGACCAGCGTCGTCCATGCGCCGAAAACGTGACGCGTCCAGCGTCATCCCAAGTCGGGGTTGTTGCATGCGTGCCCGCGGCGCTGACGCGTCGAGGAGCCGTTGCGGCGTCGGTCGCCGCGGTCCACACTTCGCTGCTGTCGAAGTTCGTCGCTTCGGTGCGGGTGGAGACCGTGTACGCCACCCATCTTCCGTCGGCCGAGAGTTGCGGCGATCCCACCGCTTTGACGCGGTAGTAGTCCTCGATGGTGAGGGCGCGTCCTTGTGCAGGGGATTCGCCCGCAGTTGCGATCAGCGAAACGAGGAGCAGTGCGTGGCGGAAGCGGGTGACAGGCGGCATCTTCGGGTCTCCTGGAATTGCGTCAAGAGTATCACCGTGCACGCTATCTCGCACGCTCACAACCACGCGGATGACATCAGTGGTCCTCAAGGTGACGCTGGTCTGTGCCGCGCTCCTGGCCTCGCACGCCACGGCCCAGAAGCCGCCGGCAGTCGCACTCCGTCCGGAGGTCGTCGAGGCGACAATCCCGGAGCTGCAGGCCGCGATGGCGGCGGGGAAGGTCACGTCTGTCCAGCTCGTGGACGCATATTTGGCGCGCATCGCCGCCTACGACGCGCAGGGTCCCGAGCTCAACGCCATGCTCCGGCTCAATCCGCGCGCGCGCGCGGACGCGGCGCGGCTGGATCGCGAGCGTCGCGAGGGGACGGTGCGCGGCCCGCTGCACGGCATTCCGATTGTCGTCAAGGACAACTTCGACACCGCCGATCTTCCAACGAGCGGCGGGTTGCTCGCCCTCGCCGGGCATCAACCCCGTGCGGACGCGTTCGTGGTTCGCCGATTGCGCGACGCGGGCGTCGTCATACTCGGCAAGACCAACTTGCACGAGCTCGCGCACGGCATCACCAGCATCAGCTCACTCGGTGGACAGACCCGAAACCCGTACGACCCCTCGCGCAATCCTGGAGGGTCGAGCGGTGGCACGGGAGCCGCCGTCGCCGCGAGCTTCGCCGCCCTGGGTGTGGGCTCCGATACCTGCGGCTCGATCCGCATTCCGTGCGCGTACAACAACCTGGTGGGCCTTCGGCCGACTCAGGGCTTGGTGAGCCGCACCGGCGTCATGCCGCTGTCGCACACGCAGGACATTGCCGGCCCGCTCGCGCGCACGGTGACCGACCTTGCCATCGCGCTGGACGTCACCATCGCGATCGATTCCACAGATCCCGCGTCGCGTGCGGCCCTCGGTCGGGCGTTGCCGCGCTTCACCGACTCGCTGTCGAAGAGCGCCTTGCGCGGCGCTCGGCTGGGAGTGCTGACGCACTACTTCGCCGACACCGACGAAGAGATCCGGGACACGGTTCGCGCGGCGATCGCGGCGATGAAGGCGCTCGGCGCGGAAGTGGTGGACGTGCGAATTCCTGGATTCGACAGCTTGCTCGCGGGATCGGGAGTGATTCCGTTCGAGATGAAGTTCGACATCGACGACTACCTCGCGAAACACGCCGGCGCGCCCATCCGGTCGTTCACCGAGATGCTCGAGCGGGGCTCGTATCACGAGGCGCTCGAGGCGCGGTATCGGTTGCGTGACACCATGAAGGTGCGCGACAGCGAGCCGTACACACGGGCACTCGCGAAACAGGTCGCGCTGCGTGAACGCCTCGTCGTCCTGTTCGATAGTCTCCGTCTCGACGCGCTCGTCTATCCGACGATGCGACAGCGTCCGGCGTTGATCGGCGAGCCGCAGTCGGGCGGCACCTGCCAGCTCAGCGCGCACAGCGGTCTGCCCGCGTTGAGCATGCCGGCGGGATTCACGACCGATGGGCTTCCGATCGGCATGGAGCTGCTGGGGCGTCCCTTCGCCGACGCGCGGCTGGTGACACTGGCTTACGCGTTCGAGCAGTCCGGCACGCGACGCCGTCCGCCTCCGACGACTCCCCGACTCGTGCATGGTCGCGCTCCGGCGCCCGTTGCTTTCGTGACCACGGCGACCGCCTCCGCGGCCACCGCGCGCGCCCAATTCTCATTCGACCCGCTGCGCAATCGCCTCGGCTACGAGGTCAGCGTCACGGGCGTTGCTCCGGAGCGCGTTCAGGCCGTGGTGCTCAGTCGCGTTGATTCAACGCGCACGCGTGTCGTTCATCGTCTGTCGGGGCCCGGCGCGGTGCGAAGGGCGGGGGCCGTCGTGCTGTCCGCAGCCGACAGGAAGGCGCTCGCCGAAGGCCGATTGATCCTGTCCTTGTTCACCACCGACCGCAAAACGAACGTGGGTGACGCGCGGCTCGGGCTGCCGCGCTGAGGGTTGCTGGACTGGCCGACCCTTGGCGCGGCAAGTATCGTCGGATTCATGGAAATCCTGTTGATTTCGCTCGCGACGATCGCCGCGTACGCGCTCGCCAGCATGCGGGTCCTCAACCAATACGAGCGCGGGGTCGTGTTTTTCCTCGGTCGATACACGGCGACGCAGGGACCCGGACTCGTGGTCGTTCCGCTGTTCCTTGCCCGTATGAAGCGGGTGTCGCTGCGCATCGTGGCCACGGATATACCGGCGCAGGACGTCATCACGCGCGATAACATCTCGGTGAAAGTGAACGCGGTCCTCTACTTTCGCGTCAGCGAGCCTTCGCTCGCCATCATGGAAATCCAGGACTACCTCTACGCCACCGGGCAGCTGGCCCAGACCACGCTGCTCTCCGTCCTCGGACAAGTGGAGCTCGACGAGCTGCTCGCTGACCGGCGGAAGGTGAACGACCTGCTCAAGCAGATCATTGACGAGCGGACGGATTTCTGGGGCGTCGAAGTCTCCGCGGTCGAGATCAAGGACGTGCTGTTGCCGGACGGCATGAGGCGCGCGATCGCCAAGCAGGCCGAGGCCGAGCGCGAGCGTCGCGCGAAGGTCATCAATGCGCAGGGAGAGCTGCAAGCGTCCGAGACGCTTGCCCAGGCCGCGCGGATGCTTCAGAGCCAACCGGCCTCGCTACAGCTTCGCTATCTCCAGACGGTCACCGAGATCGCGGCCGAGAACAACTCGACGACCATCTTCCCGCTACCGATCGATTTGTTGCGGCCCTTTCTCCAGCGCGCCGACGACGCGGTCGCCGCGGCGACGCCGGCGGGGGCGGGACTGCCGCCTGCGGTGGCGCCGAGCGCGCTCGCTCCACCGAACCCCGTTGATCCCATGCTCCCGCAGTTTCGGATCGAGCAGAAGAAGAAATTGGGAAGTGAATAGTCCGTTCACTGGAGAAAAGGCCATGACGTCACGCAGTCGGATCGTACTTGGGTTCGCCGCCGTTGGTTTCGTCGCGATCGCTCCATTGAGGAGCGATGCTCAGAGTGCCGGCCGCATCACGTCACCCAAGGAAGAGTTCGGCCACAACTTCGGCGACGATTACTTCCTGGCCACCTACAAGCAGATCTCGGCCTACTGGCAGAAGCTCGATCGCGAATCCGACCGGATGATCCTTCAGGACATCGGCAGGACCGCGGAGGGCCGCACGCACCTCATGGCGATCGTGACGTCGCCGGCGAATCATCGACGGCTCGCGGCGTATAAGGCGATCTCCCGCCGCCTCGCGCTCGCCGAGGGCCTCAGCGATTCCACGGCACGGGCCTTGGCGAAGGAAGGAAAAGCCGTCGTTTGGATAGACGGCGGGCTGCACGCCACGGAAACGCTCGGCGCGCAGCAGCTGGGCGAGATGGTTTACCAGATGGTGAGCCGGAACGACGACGAGACGCTCCGGATCCTCGACGCCGTCATCATTCTGTTCGTCCACGCCAATCCCGACGGCAATGATCTGGTCGCGGACTGGTACATGCGCCGCGCGGCGCCGGAGCAGCGCAGTCTCGCGGGAGTGCCACGGCTGTACCAGAAGTACATCGGTCACGACAACAATCGGGATTTCTTCGCGTCCACACAGCCGGAAACCGAGAACATCAATCGCGTGTTGTATCACGAATGGTTTCCGCAGATCCTGTACAACCACCACCAGAGCGGACCAGCAGGGACGGTGTTCTGGTCGCCGCCGCTGCGCGATCCCTACAATTACAATCTCGACCCGCTCCTCATTCTCGGCTTCCAATCGCTGGGTGCGGCGATGCACTCGCGTCTCGCTGTCGAAGGAAAACCGGGCGCCACGATGCGGTCCGGCGGTCCCTACGACGGCTGGTGGAACGGCGGGATCCGGAACACCGCCGCGTTTCACAATACCATCGCGCTGCTCACCGAGATGGTGGGCAGCCCGACGCCGATGCGGATTCCGCTCGTGATGCAGCGGCAGCTCCCGTCCGCGGACCTGGCGTATCCCATCGCGCCGCAGGCGTGGCACTTCCGGCAGTCCGTCGATTACTCGATTTCGCTCAATCGCGCGATTCTCGACTATGCGTCGCGCATGCGCGAGAACCTGCTGTTTGGCATCTACGCGATGGGCCGCCGTTCCATCGAGCGCGGGCTTCAGGACACCTGGACTCCCAACCCGAAGCGCTACGCCGAGGTCGCGGCGAAGTTGTCCGGGCCGCGGCCAGGTGATAACACTCCGCCGGCGCGGCGGGAGGAATTGGCCTGGGCGGAACTGCGGAGACTCGAGCTGCGCGACCCGCGCGCCTATATCATTTCCGCGAATCAACGCGATTTCCCGACTGCGACAAAGTTCATCAATGCGCTGCGCGAGACCGGAATCACCGTCCATCGCGCGACACGCGACTTCGCGATACCCGCTGTCATTCCGAGCGACGCGAGGAATCTGCAGTCCGCCTCCATCGCAAAGACCTATCCCGCCGGCTCGTTCGTGATCTGGACGGCCCAGTCGTTCCGTCCGCACGTCATCGACATGTTCGAGCCGCAGGTGCATCCAGACGTCTTCCCATACCCGGGCGCGCCACCGACACCGCCATACGACAATGCCGGGTGGACGCTCGCGTTTCAGATGGGCGTCGAGTTCGATCGCATCCTGGACCCGGTAACGATCGCCGGACTGGAGCCTGTCACCGCGTGGAACCTGCCGATGCCCCCCGGCCTCACAACGCCCGGCGGCCGGAGTGGCTTCATCATGCAGCGTCGCCAGAACAACGCCTACATCGCGGCGAACCGGCTCGTAAAAGCGGGGGAGATCGTGCGCGTCATGCCCGGCGGCGGGCTGTTCGTGCGAAGCACCGGATCAAACGGGCGGTCCCTCGACAGCTTGGCGTCGGAGCTTGGCGTCAGCTTTGTGGGCACGAGTATCGCGATTCCCGGGAGCTCGCCGCGTTTGCGGGGTGCGAGAATCGGGTTATGGGACCAGTACGGCGGCTCGATCGACGCGGGGTGGGCGCGCTGGATCCTCGAGCAGTTCGAGTTTCCCTTCGAGCGCGTGTTTGCGCCACAGCTGGACGCCGGGAACCTCAACGCCAAATACGACGCGCTGGTATTCGTGAGTGGGGGGATCCCCGGGTCGTCGCCGCGTCGCGGCGGTGGTCAGCAGCAGCCCATTCCTGACATTCCCGCCGAGTACCAAGCCCAGGTTGGCCGAGTGACCGCGGAGCAAACGCTCCCGCGAATCAAGGAGTTCATCGAGAACGGCGGAACGGTGATCGCGATCGGTGAGTCCGCACCGCCACTCGCGGCGTTCCTCAAGCTGCCAATCGAGAATCACCTCGTGGAGAACGGCGCGCCACTTCCGCGCACGAAGCTGTACGTTCCCGGCTCGGTGCTCTCGGCTCGCGTGGATACGACGCACGCGATCGCGTCCGGTATGGAGCAGTACAGCGACTTCTTCTTCGACGATAGTCCGGCGTTCAAGCTCGGTCCGAACGCCGCGGCGGTAGGAGTGACGCCGATCGCGTGGTTCGACACACCGACGCCGCTGCGCAGCGGCTGGGCATGGGGACAGCATTACCTCGAGAACGGCGTCGTCGCGATCGAGGCGAAGGTCGGGAAGGGGAAAGCAATCTTCTACGGACCCGAGATCCTCAAGCGCGCGCAACCACATCCCACCTTCAAGCTGTTGTTCAACGCGATCTACGACAGCGCATCACGTTGATGCGAGATCCTTCATCGGTGATGTAGGTGACATTCGCTCACGGTTTGGATGCTGGCGCGCCGAGATACTCCCCCTGCGCGGCGACGAGGATCTCGCGCTTGAACCGCTCGACGTTCACACCGGCAACGAGCTCCGGTGGCAGCATCTTCACGACGACCCGGCGCTTGAGCGCCGTGTCCTCCGCCAGGAACACCCGCGACATGCCGCCGCCTCCGAGCTCGCGCTCGAGGACGTAGGAGGTGCCGAGCGCATCCTGAAGCTTGCTCCGAAGGTCCATCACTTGCGGGTTTGCGGGTCGCTCTGGGAGACGTTCATTGCGGCAACAATGTTGATGCGTACACCGGAACGCCAGAGTCGCGGCGCTAACTAGCGCTCTGCCTCCGCGTCGGCATATTCCCGAACGAGCAACGCACGGGGGCGGACGATGGCCATCAGGAACAGCGGCTTCCACGGCAGGCTGGCGCCATGCGGGCAGATCGTCAGCGTCGAGAGCCATGAGGACCTGGACGATGACGAAGTGCAGGTGACCGAAGCGCTGGAGTATGCGTGCGGCTGCCGGAGCATTCGTCATGAGTACCATGACGGCAGTGTGAGCAACAAAGTCATCCGCCACGACGGCAAAGTCCTTGTGGACGAATTCATCTCCGCGGAATAGTGAAGCCTGCTCACGACGTCTTGCTTGTCGGCGGGGGTGGAGCGGGCCTGCGCGCCGCAATTGCGATTGCCGAGGTGAACCCGCGGCTGAGCATCGCGGTGGTGTCCAAGGTCTATCCGATGCGCAGTCACACAGTATCCGCGGAGGGAGGCGCCGCGGGCGTCATCGCCGCCGACGACACGCTCGACGAGCACTTCTACGACACGGTGTCCGGCGGTGATTGGCTGTGCGATCAGGACGCCGTTGACGCTTTCGTGAGAGAGGCGCCCGAGGAGTTGATGCGACTGGAACACTGGGGCTGCCCATGGAGTCGCGAGCCGGACGGCAAGGTGGCCGTGCGTCCCTTCGGGGGAATGAAGAAGAAACGCACGTGGTTTGCCGCCGACAAAACCGGCTTCCACATGCTGCACACGCTCTTTCAGACGTCGCTCAAGTACCCGACCGTGACGCGCTACGACGAATGGTTCGTCACCAAGCTCCTCGTGGACGACGGACGAGTGCAGGGACTGGTGGCGATCGAGCTCATGACGGGACGAATCGAGACGATTACCGCCAAAGCCGTCATCCTCTGCACCGGTGGGTGCGGGCGCGTCTTTCCGTTCACGACGAACGCGGCGATCAAAACCGGTGACGGTATGGCCCTCGCGTATCGCGCCGGCGCGCCACTCAAGGACATGGAGTTCATCCAGTACCATCCCACCGGGCTCCCCTTTACCGGGATTCTCATCACCGAAGCCGCGCGCGCGGAAGGCGGCTATCTGATCAACAAGGACGGTTATCGCTACCTGCAGGACTACGACCTCGGCAAACCCGAACCGAAGCCGGTGTTCCGTAGCATGGAGCTCGGCCCGCGCGACCGGTTGTCGCAGGCGTTCGTGAAGGAGATGCAGAAGGGACGCACGGTCGACACGCCGCACGGCCAGGTGGTGTATCTCGATCTGCGGCATCTCGGCGAGAAGCTGATCGATACCAAGCTCCCCTTCGTGCGCGAGCTGTGCATGAAGTACCAGAACATCGATCCGGTGAAGGAGCTGATCCCGGTGAGGCCGGTGATCCACTACATGATGGGCGGCGTCTCGACGGACCTGAATGGCGCCACCCCGATCGGCGGACTTTACGCCGCGGGAGAAGCGGCCTGTGTGAGCATCAACGGCGCGAACCGGCTCGGCTCGAACTCGCTGCCGGAGCTGGTGGTGTTCGGCGCCCGCGCGGGCAAGGCGGCGGCGGAATATGCGTCGTCACATACGGAGACGACCGCGGCGGGGATCGCGCAGGGCAAGGACGAGCACGCACGGCTGACGAAGACCTTCGGCGCAAAGCGGGGCGGCCGGGAGCGTATCGCGGCGCTGCGGGACGAAATGCAGAAAACGATGGAGCAGAGCGCCGGCATCTTTCGCACGCGCGATTCGCTCAGCAAGGCCGTCGATACCCTGCGTGAGCTGCAGGATCGCTTCGGCGGGATCGTGATCGAGGATCAGAGCCACACGTTCAACACGGAACGGGTCGCGGCGCTGGAATTGTCGTACATGCTGGACGTCGCGGAGGCGATGGTAAACTCCGCCCTGCGCCGTGAGGAGTCGCGCGGCGCGCACCAACGCACCGATTTTCCCAAACGCGATGACGCGACGTTCCTGAAGCATTCCATGGCGTACCGGCAGAGCGACGGCTCCTGCCGGGTGGACTACGCACCGGTGACAATTACAAAGTTGCCGCCGGGCGAACGCGTTTACGGCAAGGGGAGCTGAGGATGGCCGAGCAAATCACCATGCAGGTGACGCGGTATCGTCCCGAGGTCGAGACGGACGCGTCGTTCCAGGAATACGAAGTCCCCTGTCCCAAGGACTGGGTGATTCTGGACGGATTGAACTATGTGAAGGACCAGCTCGACGGCACGCTGTCGTACCGCTGGTCGTGCCGCATGGGCGTGTGCGGAAGCTGCGGGATGATGGTCAATGGCGAGCCCAAGCTCACCTGCGCGACCTTCCTCGCTGACTACGCGCCGGGGCCCGTGAAGGTCGAGCCGCTTCGTAACTTTCCCGTCATTCGCGATCTCGTGGTGGAGATCGGTGACTTCATGCGGAAGCTCGTCGCGGTAAAGCCGTGGATCATCCGCAAGGACGAGAAGCCGGTCTCGCAGGGCGAATACCTCCAGACGCCAGACGAGCTGGATGAGTACAAGCAGTACAGCATGTGCATCAATTGCATGCTGTGTTACTCGGCGTGTCCGATCTACGGATTGGATCCCCAGTTCATCGGACCCGCGGCGATCGCGCTCGCGCAGCGGTATAATCTGGACTCGCGCGACGAGGGATCGCCCGAGCGACTCGAGCTGCTGTCGCAGCACGAGGGGATCTGGGGCTGCACGTTCGTGGGCGAGTGCACCGAGGTCTGCCCCAAGCACGTCGACCCCGCGGGCGCGATCCAACGGTACAAGTTGACCGCCGCAATGGACTGGGCAAAATCATTTGTGATGCCGAAAGGCAAAGCTGACGCATGAATAACGAGCCTATTTACACGGCCTATCATCCCCGCTGGCTGCGTCCGCCCATGTCCACCTACTGGTGGCTGGGCAAATGGCCGTATGTGAAGTTCATCCTCCGCGAGCTGAGCAGCATCTTCGTCGCGTGGTTCGTGATTCACCTGCTGTTGTTGTTCCGCGCCGTGAGGGGCGGCGAAGCGGCCTATCAGCGCTTCCTGGACTTCTCCGCGCACCCCGTCGTGCTGACGGTCAACGTGGTCGCGTTCTTCTTCATCGTATTCCACGCGCTCACCTGGTTCGCGGTGGCACCTCAGGCGATCGTGGCGCACATGGGGAAAAAGCGAGTGCCACCTCTATTGATCGCCGCCTCGCATTACGGGGCCTGGGCCGTGGTCTCCGCGATTCTCTCTTGGCTCCTCCTGCGCTAACCATGGCGAAGACTCGACGTCCCATCGAGCCGTTGCTCTGGCTGCTGTTCAGCGCCGGAGGAATGGCTTCCGCGATGCTGATGCCCGCGCTGGTCTTTCTCCTCGGGCTGGCGTTTCCGCTCGGCTGGTTGGGGGCCCCCGATTACGACCATCTGCGAACGCTCATGCTCCATCCAGTGACGCGCCTGGTGCTCTTCGGGGTGTGCATGTTGTCGCTCTTCCATTGGGCGCATCGGTTCAAGTACACGCTCTACGACGGACTGCAGGTCAAGCATCTGAATGAGCTGCTCAACACGGTGTGCTACGGTGGGGCGATCGTCGGGTCGATCGTGGCGGCGTATTTGTTGTGGCGGTAGCGCGCCGCGCCTTGCTGTGACATGCTCTAGGAACGGATACAGAGGACAAAACGACCCCGACCAGGGAGGGATCAGATGCGCCGCTTTACACTGTTGTGTTGCACCGCGGCTTTCGTCGCCTGCGCCAGGACCGACCAACCCGCCGATACCACCGCGGCGGTCGCCACGCCGCCGCCCGAGCCGCCGCCCATCATGCTGTCGGACGTCGCCGGCAAGTGGGACGTCAAAGGAATGGCCGAGGGAACCGACAGCACGGTCGTCACCTACGTGTTCAACGCGTCCGCCGATACGACTGGTTGGACCATCACCTTCCCGAATCGCCGGCCGATTCCGGTGCGCGTCGTTTCCGTCGCCGGGGACAGCATCACCATCGCGGCGGGTCCATTCGAGAGCGTCTTGCGCAAAGGCGTTCAGGTGAGAACGACCGGCCCGATGCGGCTCCGAGATGGCAAGTTGGTCGGAACCGTCACCGCGCGATACGCGACAAAACGGCCCGACTCCGTGAGCATCCTCCGAACGGAAGGGACGCGGGCCCCGTAAGTTCGCGATCGATCAGCGTTGAGCGGCGAGAGCGCGCATGAATCGTTGAGCGCGCTCCGCCGCCGGGCCCGGAGATTTCGGGCCTGCGCGTCCTGGCACTGGTTGAATGTCGAGCACGACCAAGGCAGGGCCCGTCGAATCGAGAACGCGCTCGACATGTGTTTGCCAATCGTCGAGCTGCGAGAAATGGTGTACCGACGTGAAGCCGCTCGCCCGCGCCATCGCGGCGAAGTCGGCGCGTCCCGGAACCGGCTGCGCCCCCGTCACTTCGTAGACGCCGTTGTCCAACACGATCACCACGAGATTCGCCGGTGACGCGGCCGCGATCGTGACGAGCGAGCCGAGGTTCATGAGCATCGAGCCGTCGCCATTGCACACGATCACTTTGCGCTTGGGCTGTGCCAGAGCGATGCCCAGTCCGAACGACGTCGCGTGTCCCATGCTGGACGGCACGAAGATGAAGTCCAATGGGTGCGCGCCGAGCTCCATCCAGATCTTGGCGGCCGCCATCGTCGCGATCACCACGTCATCGTCGCGGCGCACGCGTCGCAGCGAGGAGAGCGCGTCGTGCAGCTCGATCACGCCTTGCCCTCGCCGATGAGTGCCGCGCCCGGTCTCGCAGCCGCGCGACACTCGCGATAGTGCTGACCGATGATCTCGAGTTGCGACGGCTGGGTTATCAACCGGACGTCCATCTTCCATGCGGCGAGAATCGGCTCGGTGAAAACGAGCGTCGTGTCGCCGGGGAGCGAGTCCTGATTCAAATAGCTGCGGTAACCGATGATACTATAGATAGGGAGCTTCCACTCGTGCAGCACGTTCCGCAGCGCGTCCCCCGACTCGAAGAGGCCCGTGCACTGGATCAGGACCAGAGGCGACGCACCTCCGAGATACAAGCCGCCGGCGATCGTCCATGCCTCTCCCTCTCGGCAGACGCGTACCAGTGAGATGCCGCTGCTCTCGATCCCCTCCTCCCAGCGCCCGATGGTGCTGTCGGGAACGGTGATGACGTGCGTGACGCCGAGGGATTGCAGAAGAGAGCCAACCTGTTCGCCGGAGAACATGAGAGAGGTAATGTTAGTGTAATGGTGTGCACTTGGCCCCTCGTACTGCTTGTTGCGGTCAGCGCGTGCGCCGGCGCGGATGCGCGCGATCCGGCTGAGCGCGACGCGCCCGCGCCTCGGCGGGCCCCGGCGTTGCGGCCGGACACGGCCCGCCTCACCCTGGCGTTCGCGCGTGCACGCGAGCTTCCGCGTCTCCGCAGCCTGATCGTCCAGCGGAAGGGGGCCGTCGTGGGCGAGCGGTACTACCGCGGCGCCACACGAACGACGCGCGCCAACATCAAGAGCGCGTCGAAGAGCATCATCTCAGCGCTGGTGGGCATCGCGATCGAACGCGGGCACATCGAGGGCGTCCACCAGACTCTCGGCGAGCTGCTGCTGGAGGCGGCGTCGCTCGATTCAACCACACGCGCGATCACCGTCGGCGACCTGCTCTCGATGCGCGCGGGGCTGCAGTCCACGAGCTTCGACAACTACGGCGAATGGGTGACGAGCCGCAACTGGGTGCGGCACGCGTTGCGCCAACCAATGGTGGCGGAGCCGGGCGGCCCGATGATCTATAGCACCGGGAATACGCATCTGTTGTCCGCGATCCTTACGCGCACGACAAAGATGAGCACCTATCGGTTCGCCCAGCGGCATTTGGCGACGCCGCTGGGGATCGAGCTGCGTCCGTGGCAGACGGACCCACAGGGGATCTACTTCGGTGGGAACGACATGTATCTGACGCCGCGCGACATGCTCAAGATCGGGACGCTGTTCCTGAACGGCGGAGCGGTGAGGGGAAGACAGGTCGTGCCGCGGGCGTGGGTGGACAGCTCCTTCGTTCCCCGCACGACCTCACCGTTCAACGGCAATCGGTATGGCTACGGTTGGTGGACGCGAAACGCGCAAGGTTTCGACGTTCGCTACGCCTGGGGATACGGAGGGCAGTTCATCTTCATCGTTCCCGAGCTGGAGCTGGTTGTCGTCGCTACGTCCGACGCGGAGTCGGGGCGGGATGGAGGGCACAACTGGGCGCTGCATCGGCTGTTCGAGGACGAAATTGTGGGAGCGTTTCTAGAATAGGGAATGGGGAATGGGGAATGGGGAACAGGGCAACTACAAGAGCGGGAAAGGGAAAGGGAAAGGGAAGAGGGAATGGAATCACGGTTCCCTCTGAAGTTCCCCTTTCCCCTTCCCGCCGTTGTAGTTGCCCTATTCCCCATTCCCCATTCCCCATTCCCCATTCCCTGCTCTCCCACTCCCACTTCCCACTCGTCTAGTTCGACACGCGCGCGGGACGGAAGGTTGGTCGCAATGCCAGCTCACCGACTGGCGTGTCCACCATTGCGGCGATCTCCGCACAGATCTCACGAACGCGCTCGATCGCGGGGTTCGGCGAGCTCGGTCCAGTCACCGGCGCATCGCACACGACGCAGAGCTGCGTCCATAATCCGCGAAGGAGATCGAGGAGCCTCGCCCGTTGCTGCGACGCGAGCTCCAGCCGGCCGCGCATGCGGTGTACGAGATCCAGCTGATGGCGCACCAGTTCTCGCAGCTCGCGATGTTCCTGGCTGTCACCGGCGGATGTTTCGCCGAGCGCCGTGACCTGCGCCGTGAGTCGGTCCACTTCGCTCACACTGGCGTCGCGCGCGAGCGCGGCGATCTCCTGCTCGCGCAGTTCGATCGCGCGCAACACGCGGTCGGCCATCGTGACTGCCGCATTGCCGGCTTCGGCGGCGCCAGATGGCAGCAGCGTCAATAGCTCTTTGATCGCGCGCCGATGATCGGCCGGCGAATCTCGGTCCGGTGGACGAACCTTGCCCGTCGCCGGCGCGAGCAAGCGCGAGATGCGCAGCGAGCTCCACGAGGACGACGCCGTCGTCGCACCCAAGAGGATCCTTACCGCTTCCGCCGCAGTGAGCTCCTGACGACGCGCCCACCAAATCGCCGCGATGACCACCAGCGCGGTGCCAAGAACTACGACGCCTTCGGCCGCGATGATCCAGCCCTCGGCGCGACCGCCACCCGTCAACCGCCCCGTGTTCGCCAACCATTGCCTGAGCACGATCAACGCCGGAATGGCGAAGAAGAATGCGCTCACCACGATACGAACGAAGCGGGCGGGCCATGGCAATCGCGTCCAAAGATCCGTCGGACGGCGGAATGCGCGTGGCCACCACATGCTCCACCACTCCGGCGGCCAGATTGCGACGCGAACGATTTCCATCCCGCCGAGGCCGTGCCGGCCCACGTTCCACACATGCAGCATCAGTCCGATGGGCACGAGGAACGCGATGAGCAGCAGCAATACCCGCTCGCTCGCCGGTCTCGCGGGCAACATGGCGAATGTCGTCCAGGCCGCTCCCCAGAGCAACGCATACGCTCCGAAGCTCGGCAGGTCGCGCACCGCTTCCGGCAGCGTCTCGCGCGCCC
>JBBDXZ010000016.1:0-30282 GCA_040902075.1 Gemmatimonadaceae bacterium | reverse complement strand
TCATGGCCGGCAAGACTGTCGGCCTCGTGCTTTCGGGCGGCGGCGCGCGCGCCTTTCAACGAACGCGCGTCCGGCCAACGCACGTCACGATCGCGGGCGAGACATTTCATGACGACCGTCGCGACCGCATCCGGCACCGCCGGTGCGACGGCTTGGAGCGGCATGGGATCGTCCGCCAGGCGGCGAAACATGAGAGCCGCCGTGTTGATTCCGGCGAACGGCTCGCGGCCGGCGAGCATCTTGTAGGCAACCGCTCCGAGCGAGTAGATGTCGCTCCGTTCGTCCACGTCTGGCGAGCCGAGGGCTTGCTCGGGCGACATGTAGTCCGGCGTGCCGACCACCACTCCGGTCGCGGTCAGACTGTCGCCGAGCCCCGACGTTTTCGAGATGCCGAAGTCGGCGAGAATGGTGTGTCCGGTCTCGTCGTCGAGCAGGATGTTCGCCGGCTTGATGTCGCGGTGAACGACGCCGCGTTTGTGCGCGCATTCGAGCGCGTCGGCAAGGTCCGTGAGGATGCGAAGCGCGTCCGCCCATGGCAGCCGTCCTTCGAGCCGCAGACGTTCCGCGAGCGACTCTCCGCGCACGTAACCCATGACAAAATACCAGATGCCGCCGACCTCGCCGAACGTGTACAGCGGCAGAATGCTCGGGTGAGACAACTGCGCCGCGATGCGGGCTTCCCGGCGGAACCGCTCACGACTTTCAGGGGCCGCGGCGAGGTCGGGGCTGAGCACTTTGATCGCGACGAATCGCTCGAGCGACCGCTCCCGGGCGAGATAGACGGCGCCCATGCCGCCTCGACCAAGCGGACGGAGGATGTCGTACTGTTGTCCAAGCGCGTTCTCCAGGAAGGTGCGCAGCGCGGAGTCGTTTTCCGACGCGAGTGCCTTCGCCGCCGAAGCAATGGCGCTGCGCGCCTGGGGTAAACTGTCGGCGTCGTCTGACGCGGCCAACAGCGATTCCACTTCGCGCCGAAGCTCACTGTCACTCGAGCATACGCGTTCGACGAACGCGGCGCGTTCCGACAGGGGCGTCTCGATGGCCTCGGCGACGACCTCCTTGATCTGCGCCCAGCGCTCCGGTGTCACGACCGGCTCAACTCGCGCCGCAGCCACGCCCGCGCGACGGCCCATTCACGCTTCACAGTCGCCGGCGAGATGTCGAGCGCTTCGGCCGTTTCCTCGATATTCAGGCCGCTGAAGAAGCGTAGCTCGACAACGCGCGCCTGCTGCGGATCGAGCTTGGCCAGTTCCTCGAGCGCATCGTGAAGCGCAAGCACGTCGATGCTGCCGTCGCTGCCGACTGCCGCCTCGGCGTCGCTCAGCGTGAGTCGCTGGGCGCCACCACCTCGCTTCTCGGCCAATTTGCCGCGCGCATGATCCACGAGAATGCGGCGCATGAGCTGGGCCGCGACGCCGAAAAAATGCGCGCGGTTGCGCCACTCGACGCGGTTCTGATCCACCAGCCGCAAATACGCCTCATGAACGAGGGCCGTCGCCTGGAGCGTGTGCTCGCTGGCTTCGCGGCGCATGGCGCGCGCGGCCTGCTGATGGAGCTCCGCATAGATGGCGGGTAGCAGGCGTTCGCCCACCGAGGGGTCGCCTCGCCAGGCCAGGAGAAGCTGTGTGACGTCGGACTTCGATGGCTCTGAAGACGCCGGCATGGACTCGTTGCCTCCTCGCGCGACGATACGGACGGGGACGGGCGACGTCAAGAAAAACGCACTGGGGACTGGAGCGCCGTCCCGTTGAGCCAAACACCGACGGTTCTGCGCGTTTCTGAGTGACCCTACCCATCGGAGTTGTTCATGCTCGCCGATCATCCACCGCTTCTCGTTCTCACGATCACGACACTCGTTGCGGGAGTCGGCGCCATTCTGCCGTTCTCACCGGCGGAGCCACTGTTGGTGGGCATTGCCGCTGTAACAAAGCCATGGCTGCTCGTCCCGATGATCGCATTTGCGACGGTCAGTTCCATGGTCGCCAAGACTTTGGTCTACGAGGGGAGCGGGAAGGTCGAGCGAGCCTTATCGCCCCGCAAACGTGCCCTGCTCGAACGAATGCGTTCGCGGCTCGCAGGCCGTCGGGGCCTGCAAATCGCGACGGTCTTTCTGAGTGCGACCTGCGGTCTGCCGCCCTTCTATTTGGTAACGCTGGTGTGCGGCGCCCTTCGGCTGCCGATCGCCGATTACCTGCTGGCGGGAACGACCGGTCGAGCGGTTCGATTCAGCGCTATCATGATGTTGCCGCAGCTGTTCGCCACGGCGTGAGCCGATCGGGCCGGTATTTCCGCGTTTGAAGTATCCCACCCAAGGAGCTCACATGTCTCAACGCACACCGACAGCGATCTTCGCTGCCTCGCTGATGGCCAGCCTCGCTCTCGCGGCTTGCACGAGCGATCTGCCCACGACGAGCGACCCGCCAATCGCTGCCTCCATCCGCATGGACGACGGCGAGGAAGGCGGCGGCAAAGGTTTGAGCGTGCTCAGTCGGAACATGTACTTGGGCGCCTCGCTCGATCCAATCATCGCAGAGGCGGACCCGAATGCCATACCTCTGCGCGTCTGGGAGGCATGGCAGCGCGTCCAGGCCACCAATCCCGAAGCGCGCGTTCGCGCACTGGCCGCGGAGATCGTGTCGGCGGAGCCGGATCTCATCGGGCTCCAGGAAGTCGTACTCTGGCGTAGTCAGTTCCCACCCGACAACTACCCGGGTGGGGACGCCACGCCGGCATCGACCGTCGTATACGACTTCCTCGCGCAGTTGCTCGACGGCCTGCGGCAGCACGGCGTGGAGTACGAGGTCGCGGTGTCGGGAACGTCGTTCGACGTCGAGATGATCATGGTTGCGCCCCCCGAATCGGGCGAGCCGCCGACGGACATACGCCTCACCGACCGCGACGTCATCCTTGTCCGGAAAGGCGTGAAGTTCAAGAACGCGCAGTCGGGGCTGTTTGACGCCTACCTACCTGTCGTGGTCGGCGGGACACCGCTGGCGATTCGGCGCGGTTGGACGAGCGTCGACGTCAAGCACAAGGGAGTCTGGATCCGATTCGCCAATACGCATCTCGAGCAGGAGCAGTTCGCTGTCGTGCAGGAACCCCAAGGCGCCGAATTGCGTGAGCTGCTCAGAGCAGCGCGGATGCCGGTGATTCTGGTCGGAGATCTCAACTCGGCGGCTGATGGCCATAACACGAGAACGTACGAGGAATTCCGCTCCTTCGGCTATGCGGACACGTGGACCTCGGTGCTTCCCGGATTCACCTGCTGCCAGTCCGAGCTCCTGGGCAACGAGCGCTCGGAGGCGACGGAGCGCATCGACTACGTCCTCACCCTTGGACCGTTCGAATCTGTGGACGTCCGTCTCATTGGGAGCGAACCTGCGAGCGTGCAGCGGAATGTCTTCTGGCCGTCGGACCACTTCGGTGTGCTCGCGCGCCTGAAGCTTCTCAAGTAGTGGGAGGCAGCTGTCCTGACGGCGGTGGTGAGTCGCTCCGACTCGCCACCGCCTTCTCATTCAGCGAAATGAGCCGAAAGACGGGTCGTTTCCGCGTTCCAGAGTGAAGCAGGAACTTCCCTTCACTCGAGGACTAAGCCCAATGACGATGGTCTATAACTCAAAACGGTACGCGCTCCTGAATAGTGACATCGAGCTTGGCTGGAACTTGCGGCGGGTTGTGCGATACCTTCAGCCCAAAGCTCGCGACCGCATTCTCGATATTGGTTGCAGCCGCGGATTCATCACTCGGGCCGTGCAGCGGTTCGCGCCGGATACCACCGGCATCGATCTAAACCCGGAAGCCATCGCGAGCTCGGTCACCGGCGGCCTCCGGGTCATGGATGCCCAGCGCCTCGATTTCCCCACGGCGTCGTTCGACAAGATCTATTCATTCCACGTCATCGAGCACATTCCCGATCTTGGGGCGGCGCTCCGTGAAATGGACAGAGTCTTGAAGCCGGGAGGTACACTCCTGCTTGTTTATCCCGCCGAGCCCATTCGCGGGCTGTACGTGGTTCCGACCGCCACGATTGTCTTCGGCAATCCGTTTCGAGCGCGCGACATTCACCTTCACAAACTCTCGCCCTGGCGATTGAGGAAATACGTCGCCGCGACGTCGCTCCGACCCGTACACAGTACGCTGCACCTGCTGCTCACGCCGCAATTCATCACGGTGTTTCGAAAGAGCGCGGCGGTACAGCGGCAGATGACTCCAGCGTTTGCTCCCGAGCTGGCAGCCGTCGGGGCGTCTTGATCGTTCCTGTTGTCTGACGTCCGGAAACACTCTTGCGTTCTCGGCGCCCGGGGGACACACTGGGGCAGGAGTGTTGTCCCCCGCCCAAGGCGATATGCAGCGTCTCGCCCGCCTACCGGCCTTCTTCTGGTCGGCGCTCGTCGGAGCCATGACGTCCCCGCTGGCAGCGCAGGACATCACGCGCGACAACTACTTCGACTATCTGCCACCCCCCGGTCGGCTCGTATCGCAGACCCGAGCGACGGCGAGGTTGCACCTGTTCGGCGATCGGAACTCTCCGTCGTTTAGCGATCTTGCGCCCGCCGATGGGATCGATGATACGCGTGCCGCGCGACTCCTGCAGATCGCCGAACGATTCTCGCCCATCATTCGACCAAACAATTTCAGCGTGCCGCGTGATCCGCGCGCGGTACTCGGCCCGCAGCAGAGGCTGATGTCGGACCTCTGGGTGAACGGACGCCGCGTTAACTCCGATACGATCCTCTTGGAACAGCGTGCCGCCGAGACGGGCCTCACTCAGCAGTCCGACAATAGCGCACAGCGGGAGAAGAGCGATCTTCTGCTCGCGCGCCTGCTCTCTTCGCACGGTCCGCGATCGTTCGCGCCTCTCGTGGAACCCGCCGAAGCGGACAGCGATCGCGTTCTGTTTTTTGATTTCCCCGGCTCGGAGCCAAAGACCTGGCGCGCATCATACCAGCGTCTCGATCCGCGATCCGGATCGCGCGTCTTCGCACACCCCTTCCTCTCCGAATCGCCCACCGCAGCGGGCGACGCGCGATATCAATTGGTTGTGCAGTTCTGGTTCTTTTACCCATTCAACGACGGAGCAAACGCGCACGAAGGCGATTGGGAGGGCGTCAACGTCGTCGCGACGACGCGCGAGCGCGCGGCGAAGGCGAGGACCGCCGATCAAGCGATGCTCAGCGCCGCTGACATACAGAGCGTGCTGTCGCCTGATTACCCGGTCGATTCATTGGTCGTTGCCGCCGCCTTCTATTTCATCCACCAGCACGTCCTGACTCTCGACTACCTGGCCCTGGGCTCCCCGGAGCCTGCACCGACCGGCACCGTGGCGGATGCGCACTATGCCTGGGAAGACGTCGACTATGCGCGTCGGGCCATTCGCGGCCGCCTTTCCACCGCCGGCGGCAAGCTGGCCACGCACCCCCTGGTCTATGTCGGTGGCGACAATAAGGGAGCGGCCGAGCTGCTCGCGTTTTGGCCACGATTCGGCAAGTCGCTGAGGCGAAACTCGGGCGCGTCGTTCCCGTTTCCGGGTATCTGGCAAACAGTCGCGGGCTTCGCGGTAACCGAAGGCGTGCAGGGGGAAGTCGTACCTCGATTGCACGCGGACACCAGCTTAGCGTGGCACGAGTTGATCGCGGACGACGCGTACCTGACCTATCGCGCCTCGGAAATCGTCGTCCTTCCGGACTGGGAGGAGCTCCTGGGACAACTCGAGACGAACGCGGACTTTCGCAGAGAATGGGGGTGGTTCGTTCTTCCGATTCGCTGGGGCTTCCCCGTCAGCAAATCGCCTGCTGCTGGATTCGTGAAGCATACGAACGTGGGTAACATCGCGCCGATGGGGCTCGCCTATCACGCAGCCTGGAATCGGATCGGCGCGACGACCGAGCACTTCGAGTATCGCGTTCGTGTGTTGCGCACTCCCGTGTCGCCCAACACACCATGGGCAGTCGTAAAAAACGGATGGGGCTTCTTGAACGTGCCGCTGGCGGTTTGGGGACTCATGCCGGGATTCAACGTGGGGCTGATCCAACTGATGCCCTGGGTATCCGGTGGGATGCACCTCGTGGGAGCGCCGCCGCGGCGAACGTTCACACCGGACCGACTACCTCGGCGCTTCACCACCGAGGGGCAGGGAATCTTTCGCGAGTTCGGTGGACGCGACTTCGCGGGAGTGCTCTCGCGAGCCGACACCGTGCTCGCCGCAAGCCGAGGCGTGCGCGAAAACCAGATTGGCCCGCGATTCTGGTTCAACCTCCATTTCGGAGATCATTTCTCACTCGAGAATACGTACTCGTGGTCCACGAGCGACATCGCCTATGACGCGAGCAACGCGAGTGGCACGTGGCCGGTCACCGGATCGCTCGAGATGCGCCAGCTGACGGGTGGCATTCGCTATGATGTTCTCGAGATCGGGTCGGAGGACGCGCACATATATGCTCGCGGCGGATACGGCTGGTTGTGGTACCGTGCCTCTGACGAACGCATAAACGGTCAGCCGTCAGGGATATCACATGAGAGAGAGGGATACTTTCCCACGATTCTCCCGTCACGCCACTGGATGCCGAATACTCTCTATGCCGGCGCAGGGCTCGAAGCATTCAGTCCTCGGCGCTACTGGTTGTTCGGTCTGCTTGGCTACGGCGTACGCGTCGAGTACAGCGGCTTCGCGCACCGGTTGCACTATGACGACACTCGTCGCCGCGGCGATGTGACGTCGCTGCGGGGCGATCTTGCGACCTCGCTCGTGTTCGGGTGGTGATTCTGCGGAGGGCGTAGGACACCGCAACGGCGGAACTCGCGCGCCGCGAATCGGTATTGGTACGAGGATAAAGCAATTCCTCCGAGCCTCCGATTAACTTCGATTCATGTCGCGACAAATATTGTTCGTCCTGGGCGTTTTTCTCTCGAGTGCGCTTGCGGCGCAGACGCCGACGATCGCCGTCGCGCCGGCGGAGCCGCTCCCGGGTTCGATCGTTCGATTCACGCTTTCCGCGGGCACTCCCCAGTCCGATTCGATCGTGGCCGCGCGCGGAACGATGGCGGGGGAGCCGCTCCGGTTCCTCGCCGCTGACTCCGGAACGTTTCGCGCGATCGGCGCGGTGCCCGTCGAGGCGTCGGACAGCGTTTCGGCCTTGCTGGTGGTCGAACGCGCGTCCGGGTCCGTGGACACACTGCGCGTCTCCGTCGCAATCCCTCATACGGAAGTTCCGACCACGGAGCCGAAGCTCGCCGTGGACACACGGTTCACCAGTCCGCTCGGCGCGAAGACACTGGCCCGCATCGCGCGCGAGAATGAACGCGCGCGACAAGTGGGTCGCGGCGCGCACGCATCACTCCCCATGTGGACGTCGCCCTTTCTCCGCCCGCGCGAATCGCGCGTGACGAGCGAGTTCGGCACCGGACGTATGTTCAACGGCACGGTTGCCAGCCGCCATCTCGGCGTGGACTACGCCGGCGCGTCCGGTGCGCCGGTGCACGCGGCGAACCGCGGCGTCGTGGCCCTGGTGGATACGTTTTTTCTCGCCGGTCGAGTCGTGTACATCGATCACGGCGGCGGCGTGGTCACGGGCTACTTTCATTTGAGCAAACCAATGGTCACCAAGGGCGATACGGTGTCGCGCGGCCAGCGCATCGGCTTGGTTGGAGCGACGGGCCGAGTCACGGGGCCGCACCTGCACTGGAGCGCTCGTTACGGCGCGCTCGCCGTGAATCCGCTCGACTTGATCGCGCTGGAACGCGGTTGGTATAGCGGCGCAATTCTCAAGGCCGCTCCCTAAGGTGTCGCCAGGGACACTCCTGGGTGTCCAGCGGAAAGATGCCTGGGTGGCGCAGCGCCAAGATCAGCCGTTAAGCTTGGGACATCCCCGGATAGGAGTGGTGTTGCGCCGTGCCGCCCTGTTGTTCGCCCTCGCACCCCTCGCGTGTCAGTCGTCGGCGCAAGGGCCCGCGCCGCGCTCCCCCACGCCGCATTCGATCGACAATGTCGTCCGCGTTGAAACGGTCGCGAGTGGGTTGGTGAATCCGTGGGGGCTCGAGTTTCTCCCGGACGGGCGCATGATCGTCACCGAGCGCCCCGGACGCGTGCGCCTCGTCGACAAGGACGGAAGCCTCTCACCGCCCCTGGCCAATGCGCCCAGGGTCGCGGCGCGCGGCCAGGGAGGAATGCTCGACGTCGCGCTCGATCCGAGCTTCGCGCAGAACCGCATCATCTATCTCTCGTTCGCGGAGCCGGGCGACGGCGGGACTGCCGGCACCTCTGTCGCGCGCGCCCGTTTGGGCGACGGTGCGCTGGAGGACGTCCGCGTGATCTACCGGCAGGAGCCGAAGGTCAGCGGTGGAGGCCACTTCGGATCGCGTCTCGTGTTCGGTCGCGATGGCACGCTCTTCGTCACGCAGGGGGACCGCCAGGCATACCGCGACCGCGCTCAGGATCTCTCGCAGGGCCAGGGAAAGATCGTGCGCATCAACACGGACGGCTCGATCCCAAAGGACAATCCATTCGTCGGCCGCACGGGCGTGCGCCCCGAGATCTGGTCATACGGACATCGCAACGCGCAGGCGGCGACGCTGCATCCTGAAACCGGGCAGCTCTGGACGGTAGAGCATGGAGCAGCGGGCGGGGACGAGCTCAATCATCCCGAAGCCGGGAAGAATTATGGCTGGCCCGTCATAACCTACGGTCGCGACTACAACGGCCGCAGCATCGGTGTAGGCGCGGTGAAGGAAGGGATGGAGCAACCCGTCTACTACTGGGATCCGGTCATCGCGCCTTCGGGAATGATCGTCTACACCGGAGACCGGTATCCGGGTTGGAAAGGGAGCTTCCTCATCGGCTCCCTGTCGCCGGGCGCGCTCGTGCGCCTGGACATGAACAACGGCGTGGTTCAGAGCGAAGAGCGATATCTCGGCGATCTTCGCGAACGTATCCGGGACGTCCAGCAGGGCCCGGATGGCTACGTGTATCTGATCACTGACAGCAGCGAGGGCCGCGTGCTGCGCGTCCTGCCGGTCGCGCGCCGCTGAGACGACTCGACACGTCGTGGTGAGAATCGTCTTCACGGCGCTGCTGGCGACGTCTGTCGTCGCGCAAGCACAATCGGCGCAACCGGCGCAACCGGCGCAATCGACGCAGTCGGTGCAGGCGGTCCGAATTCAGGGGCCGGCACCGCGCATCGACGGACGGCTCACGGAATCCGTTTGGCGATCCGCGAGCGTGATCACCGACCTTACACAGCGTGAGCCGGACGAAGGCGCGCCCGCGATCGAGCGCACCGAGGTGCGCATCGCATACGACGACGATGCGCTCTACGTGGGCGCCCAGATGTACAGCAAGGACCCGAGCGCCATCGTGTCGCTGGTCACGCGGCGCGATCGGGAAGGGAGCTCGGAGCGGATCGTCATCTCGCTGGACACCTATCGCGACAGGCGGACGGCGGTCACCTTCGCCGTCACACCGGCGGGCGTGCGTCTCGAGGCGTACCACTCGTCCGATGAGGAACACGACACCGACGACGGCTACGATCCGGTTTGGGATGCGAGCGCGCGCATCGACTCCCTCGGCTGGACGGCGGAGATGCGCATTCCGTTTACCCAGCTCAGGTTTTCACCGAGTGATTCGCAGGAATGGGGCGTGAACGTGGCGCGTCTCGTGCCGGCGCGAAACGAGGCGAGTTACTGGATATTGGTGCGGCGCAACGAGACGGGCTGGTCGTCGCGCATGGGCGCCCTCACTGGGATTCGGGGCATCCGACCGTCGCGGCGCATCGAGGTGATTCCGTACGTCGCGGCGAACTCACGCTTCCAACAGGTGGACGATTCCGCCGACCCCTTTCAACACCGGACCGAGAATGCCGCGCGCGCCGGCGGGGATCTCAAGATGGGTTTGGGCCCGAATCTCACCCTCGACGTCACGCTGAACCCCGACTTCGGGCAAGTCGAGGCTGATCCCGCGACGGTCAATCTGTCTGCCTTCGAGGAGTTTTTCGATGAACGTCGCCCGTTCTTTTCAGAAGGGGCCGACCTCCTGGACGGCCGCGGCCTGTTTCACTCGAGACGCATCGGCGCGCCTCCGGCAGGAGACGCGAACGCGGACTTCGCGGAACGGCGGGACGACGCCACGATCCTCGGCGCGGCGAAATTGTCCGGACGCCTGTCTTCCGGCCTCTCGCTCGCCGCGCTCACCGCGGTGACCGACCGTGAGAGAGTCCGTACGTTCGACGCCGCATCGCGGCAGTTCGGTCACGCGATTGTCGCGCCGCGTACGGCGTTCGCGGCGGCGGCCGCGCAGCAGGAGTTCGGCGAGGATGCGTCCACGGTGGCGGGAATGCTGACGCTGGTGCGGCGCGACGTGCGCGCCGGCACGCCGCTCGCCGATCTCCTTCCGCGCGCCGCGTCCTCGGGAATCATCGACGGCCGGCGTCGATGGGCGGGGGGCAAGTACGACGTGAACGCGTGGATGGGATTCACCCGGGTCAGTGGAGACAGTGCCGCGATCCTCAGACAACAGCGCTCCTCGCGCCGATACTGGCAACGCGTGGACGCAACGCACGCACGCGTCGATCCGACGCGCCGGGAGATCAACGGCACGTTCGCCGGCGTCGGCCACAGCAAGATGGGCGGCAAACACTGGCTGTGGGACGTCGACTACGGGCACGAGACACCCGGCTTCGAGCCGAACGACATGGGTGCGTTCGGCACGGTCGACAATCGACGTCTCTCCGCGGAGCTCGAGTGGCGCGAGACGCAGCCGTCACCTTGGTATCGCAGTTATGAAATCGAGCTCGGAGTCGAAAATGGGTGGAGCTATCACTGGCTGCTGCGCAATCGCGAGGGAAGTCTCTCCGCGAACATCGTGCTGCCGAACTATTGGCGGATCAACACGGACTATGGGCGGTCGATGCGCGCGTTCTCCGACCGGCTCACACGCGGCGGTCCCGTCATGGGAACCCCGCGCGCGCACGGCGGATCGTTCGAGCTACAGAACCGTGACGGAGCGCGCGACCAATGGGGGGTCGAGGCCCGCGCCGATCGGTCGGAGAACGGCGGCTGGGAGAGCAGCGTCGAACTCGGCCTTGCCACCAGGATCGGCGATCGCTGGGAGCTGAGCCTCGACCCCGAATGGCAGCGCGAACGCGATACGCGTCAGTATGTCGCCACCGAAGGAAACGGCCGGCCGGAGACGTACGGGAATCGCTACGTGTTCGCGGCAGTGGATTTGACCGAGATATCCGCGCGCATCCGCGCGAACTTCACGTTCACCCGCAACCTCACGCTCGAGACCTACGCCGAACCATTCGCCGCCAGCGGACGATTTCATTCCTACGGCGAGCTGCTGCGCCCGAGGGAGCAGGCACTGCTGTACTATGGCACGGCCGGCACGACGATCGCGCGCAATGCCGACGGGTCCCACACGGTCAGCGACGCCGCGGGCTCCTTCGAGATCGAGCCTGAAGATTTCAACGAACGCTCCTTTCGCAGCAACGCGGTGTTGCGCTGGGAGTGGCGCCCGGGCAGCACCATGTACTTGGTCTGGCAGCAGGACCGCGAGGCGGATTCCTTCGCGGGCACCGCATCACTCTCGGATCTGCAGCGATCTGTGAGCGCACCGGGCAACAACTTCTTCGCGATCAAGGTGAGCTATTGGACCGCGCTGAAATAATACCTTCTCAGACCCTAAACCGGATTGCCAATGTCTCGTACACGCTGCGGTGCCCTCCTGTTGGTTGTCGCACTCCCACTCACGGCGCAAGAGGCGCCGGCGCCCACGACCGACGAGCAGATCGGGAAGTGGGGGATCGGCATCTCGTTGAGTCCCGTCTCAATCTTCATCGACGAAGTCGGTCTCATCCCCATCGGCTTCAACAATTTTCTGATGCCGATCCGCGTCGGAGCGGCGACTACGCTCGAACCAGAATTCGGACTGTTCCGCTCTTCCAGTTCATCGAGTGGTGCCGAGAATTCCTTTAACAACCTTCGCGTCGGTGTCGGACTCCTCATGCCGTTGAGGGAGCGGGCGTCCCTTCGGCCGTACACCGGAGGGCGCGTCGGCGTCAGCCGCACGACGACCGAGAGCATCGGCGGATTCGGCGGCTCCCAAAAGACCCGGCAGAACAGCTGGCACATGAGCGCCGTACTCGGGGCCCAGCATTTTTTCACGCGCCACTTCAGTTTGGGAGGCGAGGTCCAGCTCACGCGAACGAGTGTGGGTGAGCAGACGGGCGGCTCCTCACCGACAGGCACGGCCCAAAGCTTCGTCACCACGGGGGGTGTGATGATGCTGCGCTGGTTCTTCTAGGACGTCACATCCGCTCGTCAGCGGTGGGGCCGTAGATGGATGGGATCGGCACGTCGAGCAGACGGAGATAAACGGTGAGCTGGCCCCGGTGATGGCAGAAGTGATTGATGTGCTGCCGCACCACGGTGCCCCGTGGAGAGGTAAACAGCACTCGATCGCCCATCTTGAGCGACCAGGGCACCCCGTAGTCCGAATCCCTCGACTTCGCGATCGCGGCACGCGCTTCCTTGACGTGCTGATCGAATTGCGCGACCAGTGTCTCCGTCTTCTCGAAGCTGTATCCGGGCCCGGTAGCGAGATTGATCTCGGTGCCCGCGACGGTCCTGGTGATCCACCCCGGCATTGTCGCCACGAGCTGCGCGAGGTGTCCGAGCGCGAACGACTTTGGATGCGGCTTCCATTGCCCCTTCTCAGTCGGTACGCGCTCGAGCAACCTGCGCGTCGAAGCCATCTCCTGGTCGAACTCCGGCAAAAGCGTCTCGGCGATGCTCATGCGTGCACCCTGTGCCTGGTCGCGCAAAGGATGCACGCGCTCTACTCGCTCCGCAATGCGACGTTGGGATCCACGCGCGCGGCCCGCATCGCCGGAATGAGACTCGCCAGCGTCGCCGCGACCAGCAGGACGACCACAACGAACGCGAACACCAGCGGATCGGCCGGCTTCACGTCGTAGAGCAGCGGCGCGACCCATTTGCCGGCGTAGAGCGCGATCCCGCCGCCGATCACGAGTCCCGCGATGGTCAGACGCAGCCCCTCGCTCAAGACGAGCCGCACGACGTCCTTCACTTGCGCGCCGAACGCCATTCGCACGCCCAGCTCGTGCGTCCGCTGCACTACGTTGTACGCGATGACGCTGTACAGTCCGATCGCGGCCAACACCAGCGCGAGCATTCCGAACGCCACGAACATCGTCGCGCCCAGCCGCCAGGAGCGAATCGTGGGACCAAAGATCTCCGCCATGGGACGCACCGTCACGTACGACGAGCCGGGCATCAGTTTTTGAAGCGACCGGCGGATCGACTCGGACTCGCGCCCGGCGGCACCCCGCGCGCGCACGAAGAGTCCACCGCCATCCGGCTGCGCCTGCGTAATGGGGCGGTAGTAGTACAACAAGTTGTCCTTGCTGAACTCGCCCGAGGCCCGGATATCCTCGGCGATGCCGACGACGGTGGTGCAGGGCATCGTGTCGGAACCGATGCGGACGCACTCCCCCAGGGCGTCCTTCCGCGGCCACACCTTTCTGGCCATCGTCTCGCTCACGACCATGACCTTCGGAGCGTTCTTCGTGTCGGTATGCTCGATGAACCGGCCGCGCAGGAGTCGCGTTCCCATGGTGGCCAGATACTCCGGCGCCGCACCTTGGATTCGGAACGAGCCCATGGCGTTCAGAACGCTCGAGTCGATGCCCGCGACGAAGATGCCTTCATCCCACGTCATCCAGAATGGAACGGTCACGGCGCGCGTGGCGCTCGCCACGTTCGGAAGGGAGCGTGCTGTCTCCGCGAGCCGGTCGCGCAGCAACCCCTTCTCGTCGTCGCTGAGCTTCTCACCCCGCTCTTCCACGGAGACCCACAAGATCGGATCGATGTCGTAGCCCATGCGCAGGGAGCTTACGTTGTCGAGGCTGCGCACGAACAGGCCGGCGCCGACGAGCAGCACGACGGAGAGCGCTCCCTGCATCACGAGCAGGGCGACCCGCGTACGCGAACGATGGTACGTGCCTTCGCGCGCGCCTGCCTTGAGCGACGTCGTGAGGTCGCCGCGGCCTGATTGCAACGCAGGAGCGAGCCCGGTCAGAATCCCCACGAGCAGAACCGCCCCGCCCGCGAAGAGCAGTGTTCGACCATCCGCCAACACGGAGACGCTGGTGCTGGTCGGCAGGAATTGCGATCGCAGAACGGTGCCGCCCCACTGGGCCAGGAGCAGCCCAAACAAGCCGCCGAGAATCGCGAGCACGAGACTCTCGGTGAGAAGCTGGGACAACAGACGGGCGCGCGTGACGCCGAGGGCCAGTCGGACGGCCACTTCGCGCCGTCGGCGCAGCGCGCGGGCCAGAAGCAGATTGGCGACGTTGGCCGCGGCGATCAGCATCACGATCATGGCGACGCCACTCACCCAGCGGGCCACCTTCGACACCTCCGACGCTTGCGGACCACGTTCCGAGAGCACGGGCCCGGCTTCCGCGCGCGGCTTTGCGATCTCCGCCAGCGTGGTTTGCGGGCTGATCTCACGCTGGGCGGCGTAACTGCGCTTGTAGGCATTTGTGAGATCGGCCGTCGCGGTCTCGAGGGTCACGCCGGGCGTTCGGCGCGCCAGCATCTGCATCCACGAGATGTTGTATTTCGTGAACCAATTGTGCAGATCGTTGGGATTCCAGGTGAACTGGGTCCCGGCGTAGCTCGTGATGGGAATCCACGCGACGGCGTTCAGTGACGCGTTCGCGCCGGTAAAATCGGCGGGGAGAACGCCAATGATCGCGTAGTCCACTTTGGCGATCTTGATGCGCTCGCCGAGCACGTCCGCTCGGCCGCCAAACCGGCTTTGCCAGAAGGCGTAGCTCAAGACGGTGACCGGCGCGCCGATTGGCGTCGTATCCTCCGCGGCGGTGAAGAAGCGCCCGATTTCCGGACGCACGTCGAACAAGGACCAGTAGCTGGCGCTCACGGCGCCTATGCGCATCTCGCGCGCGTTGTCGCCGACGCCGACGGCGAGCTGCCCGTCGCCCATCGCCGCCGTCACGTCGAAAGAGCTCGTCCAACGTGTGAGGTCCTTGTAGCGCGTGTACTGGAACCAGGCTCCGTGATTCTCCTTGCCGTCCCACGTGCGCACCAAGTACACGCGGTGCACGCGGTCGGGATCCTTCATGAAAGATGGAGCGCGAAAGAGCAGGCGGTCCACGATGCCGAACATCGCCGCGTTCGCACCAATTCCCAGTCCCAGGGTCAGCACGACCGCGATCGCGAAGCCTGGCTTCTTACGGAGTCCGCGAATGGCGTATTTGGCGTCCTGCCAGAGTGCTTCGAACCTCATGGGACTCCTCCCTGTTCCCTTTTTCCCCGTTCCCCAGTTCTTTGACCCGCGGAAGAGCCCAAGGGTTGTCCTTTTACTTGGAGAGGCCGAGACCTTCGACGTGCACGTCGAGCAGGTGGTTGATACGGGCGCCCCAGATGCCGTCGGTGCGCGCGGTCATGCCGGTCTTGGGCGTCGAGTGCACGACGGTGCCGTTCACGACGTAGTCGATCTTGTCGGTGCCGACGCGCACTTCCAGTGTGTTCGCCGACTTGCCTGTCTCGCCGTCCGGCTTGACGATCGCGCTGTTTGCCGTACGCCCCTGTACCTCGTGCGTGGTCGCGTCGCCCGCGCGATGCTTGATGAGGAAGGTGCCGTTCTGGCCGACAAGAAAATACAGGTAATTCTGCTTAGGCCCTTCGAGCGCGTTGGCGCCGAACACCAACCCGTAATAGTTGGGGTGACCGCTCGGCTTCATCAGATGGAACGTGCCTTTGAGCGTGTATGAGCCGGTCACGGTGTTCTTCGAGTTGTACAGAACGGCGGCCGGACCGGTGGTCACGTGAAAGCCAGGATCCATTTTCGTGAACTTCACGGTCGGCACGTCGTCAGGGTCATTCGCGTTCGCGCTGCGATCGACACGCACCTGCCATCCTTCCGGCTTCTGGGCCAGCGCCTGCGTGGACAGCGCCAATACCAATGTTACGAGGGACAATGGACGAATCATCACAGGCTCCGAATAGATAGGGGTTATGGCCGGGAAGAGAGAAAGTCCAGCGCGAGCCCGGACATCAGGCGCACGCCCACAGGTAACGCTGCTTCATCCGCCTCGAACAGGGGAGAGTGATTGGCGGCGGCGCTGCGCCAATCTTTTGTTGCTGGCGTAACGCCGAGTGAGACCATCAACCCGGGAACACGCTCTGCGTAGCGGGAGAAATCTTCCGCCGTCGTCGTCCGCGGCGCCTCACTGACGTTGGCCGCTCCCGCGACGCGCTTCAGCGTCGGGAGCATGCGTGCCGTGAGCGTCGGGTCATTCACGGTTACCGGATAGCCGAGGTCGGTCTGCACGGTCACCCGGGCCCCAGCGCTCTGGGCGATTCCTTCGGCGGTTTTGCGAATGCGGGAGTGAATCTCGCCGCGCACGCTTTCGTCGAACGCACGCACGGTTCCGATGAGCACGGCGCTGTCCGGGATGATGTTGGTCCGGTTGCCGGCGTTGAACGCGCCGACCGTCACGATCGCGTTGGCCGACGACAAGTCCACCTGCCGGCTCACGATCGTCTGCAGCCCCAGCACGATCTGCGATCCGACCACGATCGGGTCCACGCCGGCCCACGGGATCGCGCCGTGCGTCTGCCTGCCGTGCACGATGATCTTGTAATTGTCGCCCGAGGCGTACACGGGGCCGGCGCGATAAGTCAGCGTGCCGACGCGGCCTGGAAAGACGTGCAGCCCGAAAATCCCATCCACCTTGGGGTTCTCGAGCACTCCGGCCTCGATCATCGGACCCGCGCCCCCGAGTGGAGGGCTCTCTTCCGCATGCTGGAAGACGAACTTCACGGTCCCGGGGATTCGATCCTTCATTCGGGTGAGCACCTCGGCGGCCCCCATCAGAATCGCGACGTGATTGTCATGCCCGCACGCGTGCATGACTCCCACTTCTTGCCCGTTATAGAGGGCACGCACAGTGCTCTTGAACGGCAGGTCAACCTGCTCGGTCACGGGAAGAGCGTCCATGTCCGCGCGCAGGGCGACAGTTCGTCCAGGCCGTCCGCCGCGAAGGATTCCGACGACTCCGTTGCCCCCCACACCGGTCTGCACCTCGAGCCCCAGCGACTTGAGATGCTGTGCGACCAGTGCGGCGGTCCGCGTTTCCTGGTAAGAGAGCTCCGGGTGTTGGTGCACGTCACGTCGCCATGCGACGACGCGCGGAAGGACCTCATTGGTCCGCCGGTCAACCTCCGAATGCAGTGACGACACGGCGTCCTGTGCCCCGAGCGTGACGGGGCAGACCAACATAAAAAAGAGACAGAGTCGCATGAAGCGGGCTCAACCTATGGGTGAAGATTCAACATACTATGTGAAAAAGACATTGAACCAAGTAAACTTTTAAACATCCTCGCGCGTGTGGGAGCGGTGCCCGACAGAACGAATCAAAACAGAACCACTCACGGAGAAGTAAGCGGCCAGCCCGCGACTCGGAAGGTCAGGTACTTGATCGCTGATGGTCTCCGGTGGACCGTTCAGGAAGTTCCAGCGCCTGCCTTCGATCGGCGCACTGGCACGCACCTGGTGTTCGATGGGGAGCTCGTGATGCGAAGGCTCCGGTTTTTCCCCGCCGATTGGGACACCCTATCTGACGAGCAGCTGTACGCGCTGACCGAGCAAATTCGCAGCTGATTCCGACTCACTTCGTTACCGCGTAAGATCTTCGGGTGAATCGCGCTCAGCGGCTTGCCCCTCTGATCGTCGTCGTGGCCGCCATGCTGGCGGGAGTCCACGCCATCGACCCGTCGCCGGTCGGAGTCTTTTACGACGACGCGCATTACGTCATCCTCGGCCGGGCGCTCGCGCTGGGCGAAGGCTATCGCTACATCAACGTGCCGGGCGCTCCGGCGGCGACCCACTTCCCACCAGGCTATCCCGCGCTCCTCGCGGTTCTGTGGCGACTGTCGCCGAGTTTCCCGGAGAACGTGGCGCTGTTCAAGATGGTCAATGCCGTCCTCCTCGGCGCCGTGGCGCTCGGTGGCTATTGGATGGCGCGAAAACTGTTCTCGATGACGGCCATCGTCGCATCGCTGGTGGCGCTGGCAAGCACCATCGCGGTTCCGGCTTTGCTGCTCAGCAACAACGTCATCTCGGAGATTCTCTTTCTCGCGGTGCTGTTGCCGCTGTTGGTCGTTGCCGAGGACAGCTCGAGACGGGCCGGTCTTGGGCGAGCCGCGCTGCTGGCAATCGGCGCCGGAGTGCTGTGCATGATCCGGGCGCACGCGATCGTGCTCATGCCGGCGCTCGCGATCGCGTATGCGCTGCATCGCCGGCATCGCGAAGCGGCGATCGCGGTGGCCACCGGCGTCGTGGTATTGTTGCCTTGGCTGCTCTGGGTGCGGCACAACGATCCGTTCGTACCAGCACCGCTGCGCGGCCAGTACGGCTCGTACGGCGCGTGGCTCACCGAGGGACTTCGCTCGAATGGCGTGGGGCTGCTTGTCGAGTCGCTGTGGCAGAATGTGATCACGTCGGCCGCGATCATTGCCAGGTCATTCAGCCTGGCGCGCCACGTGATGCTCGACTCCGTCGCGGTTCTTGCCGTGCTGTCGCTGTGCGTCGCTGGCGCCCTCGACTTCGCGAAACGCGCGCGAACGGCGCTACTCTTCATCGTGCTCTATCTCGTGATCGTTCTCCTGTGGCCGTTCTCACCGCTGCGATTCATCTGGGGCATCTGGCCACTCATCGTGCTGCTGATGATCGCGGGAGCGCGATATCTCTGGCGGCTTCCGGAGGCGCGAGCACCTCGCTGGGCGCGAGCCGCCCGTGTCGCGGCCGCGGGCGCGGGCACCGTCGCGCTCGTGGGCGCGCTGAACTTCAACGTGCGCGGCTATGCGAATGCGTGGTGGGCGACGGTGAGCCGCAACTTCAGTCCTCGCATTCAGCCGCAGCTCGTGTGGGTGACCGAAAAGACGGGGTACGACGACGTCATCGTCGCCGACGACGAAGGCGCGGTATACCTCTACACGGGCCGCCGCGCCGTGCCGGCGAGCGCGTTCACCGCACGCCAATATCTCGCAGGCCGGTCCGCGACCGAGAATGCGCGCGGCATGGCGGAGATCATTCGAGCGTTCGATCCGTCGTATGTGGTTGCCTGGTCAAAGCCGACGCTCGATGCCGCGACGCTCCTCGCTTCGGCACGGCCGCCCGTACTCGTGCAAGTGGACACCATTCCGTCGGGCCGGGTGTTTCGGCCGGTGGAGTAGAGCGGCCTCGCCTTCAGGGCCGGGCGTTCTTGCGGGCGCGGACGGCTTCGACGAACCGCTCGGCGTCCTCACGCCTGAAGGACTTCGACAACGGCTGACCGTTGACCTTTGTGTTGTCGAACAGGCGTGTGTCCCCGCGTCCATGCCGCTCGATCACGATCTCGTCGCCGTCATAGCGGATCTCGCGAATCTCCGAGAGCGGGAAAACAACGTGTGTTCCAATCTTGTCAGCGACGGTCTTCTTTACCATTTGCGCGATGCTGCCGCCCAATCCGGTGGTGTCGTCGTCGGCGCCCGACGCTTCCAACTCGGCGCGAACCTTTGCGATGGTCTTGGGGGATAGCCCGGCGAGGATGTTGTCGCCTTGCAGGATCAGGTTGACCGAGCTGTCGCGGCTGTAAATCCGCAAGTCGCCCGGCCCCAGCGCCTCTACGGTCGGCGCTTCGGACTGAACGCGGAGATCGCGTGGTACCGGCGCACGCCGCACGATCCATGAGATGGCGATCGCGATGGCGACACCGATCAAGCCAATGCGAATCACGCGACCAACCAATCGCCGATGGGCGAGCTCCATCAGGGCCGCTCCGGCAACTCGATCAACTTCTCGGGGGAGATTCCCTCGGCTTCCGCCTGGAAGTTGACCACGATGCGATGTCCCATTACCGCGTAGGCCATCGCGTTCACATCCTCGAGATCCGGAACGCCGCGTCCGTCCATCGCGGCCCGTGCCTTGGCCCCCAGTATCAAGTATTGCGAGGCGCGCGGGCCGGCGCCCCAACTCACGTACTTCTTTATTCGTGCGGACGCCTCTGGCGCATCGGGGCGCGTCGCGCGCGCCAACCTCACGGCGTAGCTCACCACGCTGGGCGGCGCGGGAAGCCGCCGCACGAGATGCTGCAGATCAAGCATCTGCTGCGCGCCGAGGACCGGAGAGACCGTCACGTCCCAATCGCCGGTCGTGGCGGTCACGATGCGCTCTTCTTCTTCACGCGTGGGGTAGCCGATCTTGAGCATCAGCATGAAGCGATCGAGCTGCGCCTCGGGGAGGGGGTACGTCCCCTCCTGCTCGATGGGATTCTGCGTCGCCAGCACGAAGAACGGCTCGGAGAGCTTGTGCGTCTGACCAGCGGCCGTGACCGCGTGCTCTTGCATGGCTTGCAGCAGCGCCGCCTGCGTTTTCGGAGGCGCGCGGTTGATCTCGTCGGCGAGGACGACGTTCGCGAAGACGGGACCCTTCGCGAACCTGAAGAACCGTTTTCCCGTGGCGTGGTCCTCTTCCAGCAGCTCGGTCCCGGTGATATCGCTCGGCATCAGGTCGGGGGTGAACTGCACGCGATTGAACGTCAGGTCGAGCGCCTGCGCGACGGTCTGAACGAGGAGCGTCTTGGCCAAACCGGGGACACCCACGAGCAGAGCGTGTCCTCCGGCGAGTAGCGCCGCGACCAGATTGTCGACGATCTCGTGCTGCCCCACGATGCGCCGGCCGATCTGATCGACCAGCGCCTTTCGCGCGGACGCCAACTGGTCGAGGAGCTCGACGTCCTTCTCGTCGTCGACTTGTTTGCGGACTGGAGAGGCCATGGGCAGGGAAGCTAGACGGAGGTCGGGGCTAGAGCCACCTTCCCCGGATGAGCCACTTCCAGCGTCTCGAGCGCATGTACAGCAGTGCTCCGATCAACGGATTCTTCAAGCCATCGATTCATATAGAAGAAGGGCGGGCAGCGGTGCGCATGACCGTGGGGCCGGCTATGCACCATGCCGCCAAGGCCGCGCACGGAGCCGTGTACTTCAAGATGCTCGACGATGCCGCGTTCTTTTCGGTGCAGTCCCTCGTGACGGAGGTGTTCGTACTCACCATGTCGCTCCAGGTCTATCTGCTCGCGCCCGTGGTCGAAGGTGAGATGCTCGCGACGGGGAAGGTGGTTCACCAGTCGAAGCGCCTCTTTCTCGCTGAATCCGTGATCGACGTGGATGGGCACATCGTGGCGCGAGGCACTGGCAGCTTCATGCGCAGCGCGGTACGTCTCGACGAGACCATCGGCTACCGCTGAGCGGTCGCGCGATTGCTAGTCGCTTCGCAGCGCGATGACCGGGTCAACCGAGGAGGCCCGCCACGCGGGCAACCACGTCGCCATGACCGCCGCCATGAGGAGAATGCCCGCCGAGGCGACGTACGTCATCGGATCCAGCGGCGTCACGCCGAAGAGCATGCCAGTCATGTAGCGCGTGAGCAGCAAGGCGATCGCGACGCCGGCGGCGATTCCGACCAGGGCCAGCGCCCCGCCGTTTCGCAGCACCATCCATCGGACATCGCTGGCGCGTGCGCCCACCGCCATTCGCACGCCGATTTCGTGCGTGCGCTCGCTGGTCGTTCGGCTCATGACGCCATAGATGCCGATCGCCGACAACAGAAGTGCGACGACGGAAAAGGTCGTGAGCAGCGCGATCTGAAAGCGGCGCTCCCGTAACGAGCGACCGAGCAGCGCGTTCATCGTCGTGACTTCAGAGAGCGGCATCGCTCCGTTCAGTGCGGAGATCTCGGACCGCACGCGACGCTCGAGCGCGCCGGGATCGCCTGACGTCCACGACACCAGGTGAATCGCCCCCGTGGCTCCCTGCGTGTGGGGAATGAAAACACTCGGTGCAGGTTCCGCGTGCAGCCCGTCATGTCGAACGTTGCCGACAACGCCAACGATCTCGCGCGCGACGGGCGCGCCCATGAAGCCAAAGGAGACCCGCTTGCCCAGAGGATTCACGTCGCCGAAAAAACGACGCACGAATGCGCGGTTCACGAGGACCACCGGTGGTGAACCCTCGATATCGGTCGGAGAAAAGCTTCGTCCGCGCTCGATGCGAATGTCCAGCGCCTCGAAGTATCCCGACGTCGCGGCTGCTCCGAGAACCGATGGCAACTCATCGCCGGGCGGAACCGATTGTCCTTCGACGCTCACGCGTGGACGCTGGAATCCGATCGGATACGACAACGGCAGCGAGGACGTCATTCCCACTTTCTGGACTCCCGGAATGGCCGACAATCGCTCCACTGCCTGCCGAACGAACTCCGCGCGCCGGGCCGGTGTCGGGTAATAACCCCACGCATGGACCGTGGTCACCAGAACGCCTTCCGTTCTAAACCCGCGATCCACCCGCAGCAGCGTCGAGAGACTGCGCAGGAGGAGGCCCGCTCCGACGAGAAGAACCAGCGCGAGCGCCACTTCAGAAACGACGAGCGCACGGTTCACGCGCCGTCGCGCGATTCCAGCCGACCCCGCGCGTCCGCCCGCGGCGAGCGATTCTGAGAGCCGGACGCGCCCGGCGGCGATCACGGGCATCAGCGCAGCCGCGCCCGCGCAGACCACGGCGAGCGTCAGCGCGAACAGCAGCACCATCCGGTCCAGCCGCAGTCGCGCGAGCTGCCACAAGTCCTCCGGCGCGAACGCACGAATCGCCGCAATCCCCCAGTATGCGATGAACAGACCCGCGACAGCGCCCAGCAGCGCCAGCAGAAAACTCTCGGTGAGGAGCTGCCGCACGAGCCGCCCCCGACCCGCGCCGATCGCCGTCCGAATCGCCAGCTCTCGCTGACGGCGGATGCATTCCGCGAGCTGCAGATTGGCGACGTTCACGCAGGCGATGAGGAGCACGAACGCCACGGCGCCGAATAGCACCAGCAGGACGCGGCGAACGCCGCCGGCGATTGCCTCACGCAACGTGGCGAGAGAGATCCCGGTGCTCCGATTCGTGGTGGGATGCTCGGTCGCGAGCTGGGCGGCAACGCGCCGCATTTCATCTCTCGCTTGCTCGAGCGTCACGTTGGTGCCGAGCCTTCCAATGACAGTCCAGTAGCCGCTGCTTCTCGAGCGCAGCTCATCGGGTCGCACGATCTTGGGTGCCCAGACCTCGGCGCCATATGGTTGCAGCGCATCGTGCGGCATGACGCCGATCACGGTTCTTGGAACGCTGTCCAGCACGAGAGTTCGACCGACGAGGGACGTGTCCGAGCCGAAGCGCGTCCGCCACAACTGCTCGCTCATCAGCACCACGTGTTCTCGTCCGGCCTTAAACTCATCCGGCACGAAGACGCGACCGATCAGCGGCGCGAGGCCCTGGATCGGGAAAAAGTCTTCGGTGACCAGCGTCGTCTCAAATTGCTCCGGCGCCTCGGGGCCGACCCAGTCAAAGCTGTACGGCTCCGCGGCGGCCAGCAGATCGAACGACCGGCTGCGCGCCTTGAGGTCGAGATAGTTCGCGGGTGCGAATTCGCCGTAGCTCGAGGGCGTTCTGACGTCGTACTGCCGCACCGACACGATTCGATCGGCGTGGCTGAATGGGTACGGCTCGAGCAGCACGCGATAAACGGCCGCCCAGAGCGCCGTCGTCGCGCCGATGCCTATGGCCAAGGTGAGGATCGCGACCACGGCGTACGTGCGCTGCTTGGCCATAGCGCGCAGGGCGACCCGCAAGTCCTGAACAAAATCCTCGACAGCCCGCACGCCGCGGGCGTCGCGCGCCTCGGCTCTGTGGCGCGAGACGCCTCCAAAATCGCGCTGCGCGGATTGGCGCGCGATGCGTTCGTCCATCCCAGCCCGCAGGTTCTTGGCCGTTTCCATCTCGAGGTGAAAGCGCAATTCCTCGTCGAGCTCTTCGTCCAAACGGCGCACGGTCAGGAGGGAGCGCAGGCGCCGAAGCAGTCGGTTGGGGTTCAGCATGGGTGATTTCACGCGGTCTGGAGAACGCGCGTAACGGCGAGAACGAATTCCTCCCAGGTGGCAGTCTCGTGGCTTAGCTGGTGCCGACCCGGCGTGGTGAGCTGGTAGAAACGAGCGCGCCTGTTGTTCTCCGATGTCCCCCACTCGGCCTCAATCCAGCCGCGTTCCTCGAGCCTCCGCAGAGCGGGATAGAGCGACCCCTGGTTTACCTGGAGGACATCCCGAGAGATCTGTTGGATTTGCTGAGCGATCCCCCATCCGTGCATCCGGTCCTGGCGAAGCACGCGGAGGATGAGCAGATCGAGCGTGCCCTGCAGTCGGTCGGTCGGCTGTGCGTCCATCGTGCTCTCCTAGACAGTCGACAGGAGGATAAGGTTGCTCCTGTAGACTGTCAACAGAGGCGACTGGGAAGCGGGACGACGATCGGAACTGAGCAGCGGCTGGCGCTGCCTTGGCGCGTTAGCGCGAAGCGATCGTTGTGGCGGTGACCGTGAATGCCGTCTCCTGCACGAGCGGGTAGTTCGCGCTCGTGAGCAGGGCGCGGGCGACGTACCGGCCCGGCGGCAGCGGTGACGACTCCATCGTCTCCTCGAGGTCGAGCGATTCACCCGCGCCGAGCAGCTTGTTGCGCAGCGTCTGCGTGAACATGCGACCGTTGCCCCAGCGCCACATCTCGCGGCCGGACGAATCGAGAACGACGAAGTCGTACGTCTGTCCGCTGGGGAACGTGAGCTCCACCCTCTTTTTGCTCGTATTCCGGACGTGCAACGCGAACTGAATGTTCGACTCGTGGGTGCGAACGTAGAGCTCCGCGGCGAGCGAGGCCTTCTGCGGTTTCGTCTTGGCTCGCGGCGTGCCTTGCTGCACGACCGACGCGGACTTACTCACTACGACCGCTGACTCATTGTTTTTTGGCATCGACGCTTCGTTGTGCGTGCGAGGGCCGCAAGCGAATGCGACGGCACCAAGGCACAAAACGGGAATGAGGAAGCGCGAGCTCATCGAATCAGTTTCAGGAAGCGGCGGCAAGCAGTGAACAACGGAAGGAGCTGCACTGCTCACAAACGTTGGGATGCCGAACTTATCAACTACGCACTACAGAGTCAACATCAAGTATCGGCCGCAAGTGACGCTTATATAGTGACTTCGGTCACGTGTACGGGCTCAGGCCGGAACTGTGAGAGCGACTCTTCTAGATGCCGCGTAAGGCCTGGGTTGCCGGATGAGGCAGCAGGGCGTAGCGTCACTCGAAATCGCCGAAAAAGAGTAGCATTCAGGCCTGGCTGCAGTCCCGTGTTACGGCGGGCCTGAGGTGGGGTTAACTCTGCACTTTCTTGCCATGTGGCGCGTGGTCGCCACGATACTCGGCTGCCGTGTTGGCAGCTTTGCGGTGATGGCGCTTCTTGGCAACTCGCCTGGTCCGCTGATCAGCTAACGGGATTCCAACTTCCTTTCCCTGGGATTGATGACCAACGTGCATCCGCCAGCAACGCTCGAAGGATGGTACTCCCTGTGCGTTGCCGCACGGTTCGATCGCCGCGCCTGGCGGTCCGCTAGCGACGTGTCGCGTCAGACGACACGCTCGAGCGCGCACGAGGCGCTCGCGCGTCTGTCGGCTCCGGCGGGCGCAGGATGGACCGAGACGGTCATGCTCGTGGGCTCCACGAGCGATGTCCTTTTCCTTCACCTGCGGCCCACGCTCGAAGACATCGCCGAGGTCGAGCGCAGCCTCAGGGGCGAGCCCCTGTGGGACTTTCTTGTTCCGACCTTCTCGTTTCTCAGTGTGACCGAAGTGGCGCTGTACGGACTGTCGTCTCGGTTACTTGAGGAGACGCGCTCGCGCGGCGGAGAGGTGGGTGACGCCTCGTACCGCGAAGCGCTCGATCTGCGCCTGCGCGAAGAGCGGACGGTCTCGCACGTGCAGCACCGTTTGTATCCCGTACCTCCGCCGGACATGCCATATGTCTGCTTCTATCCCATGTCCAAACGGCGTCACGCGCCGCACAACTGGTACGCGCTCCCGCTCGTCGAGCGCGAGCGCCTGATGCAGGGGCACGGCCTGACGGGACGCCGCTACCGCGGACGCATCGCCCAGATCGTGACTGCGTCAACCGGATTTGAGGAGTGGGAGTGGGGCGTGACGCTCTTCGCGCGTGATCCCCTCGACCTCAAGCACGTTGTCACCGACATGCGCTACGATCCCGCCAGCGCGAACTACGCGGAGTTCGGCGAGTTCTTCGTGGGAAAGCGGTGCAGCCCCTCAGTCTGGCTCGACGGCCTCGCCTGATGCACGCTTCGTGGACGCGCACGGTGCGTGAGAGTGGGGCGAGCGCCGGGGCGCCAGCGCCGGGTGAGTCTTGACGCGTGTGCTGCCCGCTCTACCTTAGACGTGCCCGCGATCGCTCGTCTGGGCGAACGCCTACGGCGCTCTACTCTCCCTTGAGCGCCGAGAGGAGGTGCTAATGCCGTTGCGCGTAGAAAGCGTCTATCGGGATGGAATCACTGCCGGCGTGATCGGCGCCACTGCGGTCGCCGCTTGGTTCCTGATTGTCGACACGATAGGGGGGCGCCCGTTCTTTACGCCCACGCTGCTGGGCGATGCACTCATGGGTGTCTTCGCCCGTCGGGGCTCGCTCCCCATCGAAAGCGCGACGGCCCTGATCGGGGTCTACACCGTCTTTCACTACATCGCATTCTGTATTGCGGGGATCATTTTGGCGGTGATCGTGCGCGTCGCGCAGAGCACGCCATCGATTCTTGGCGGCTTGTTCATCCTCTTCATCGCATTCGAGGTGGGCTCCCTCGGGCTGGTCACCCTGCTGGCGCGAGCCACGACGTTAGGCTCGCTCGCCTGGTATCAGGTGATGGCCGGGAACATCGTGGCCGCGATCGCGATGGCTGCGTACTTCTGGAAGGGGCACCCGGAACTGCACCACACGATGGAGCACGCGCTGGATGGCGCGGAAGACTAGCCGGACCTCAAGCTATGCGCGTCCCCCCTACACGCGCGTCTTGACCGGCTTTTCCAGCAACTCGTGGCGCAGCTTCGGGTGCGTCGCCCACACCCACTTTCCCATCGCCAGGACGGCAACGAGGTTGCCGATTCCGACCGCCCACCAGCTTATCGTGCCAATCACCCACCCACCCAGGCTTCCCATTGTCCCGAGAAAGAGGACCTCGAGGATGATGAACGTCAGCAGTCCCATCAGCCACATGCCCGGCGTCTGCTCGAGGCGCTCGGCGCTCCACACGAGCGCGATGCCGACGACGACGAACGCCGCGAAATGAACAACCGTGTACGCGGCGATCACGGCCACACCCACGCGCACTTCCGCGGGAGTCGTGGCTCCGAACAGGACCGCCGATCCCAGTGCGGCGGGCGTATAGAACGGCGTGTTCGCCAACAGATCCACGATGAGGAACCAGAGTGCCACCGCGCTCGCGCCGATGATTCCCGTGATCGCACCCTTCGTTAGCAGGGGGTGGCCGCGGAGGACTCCGAGACCCAACGGCGCTTCGGCATGCAATGCATGATGCAGATACACCATCATGACCATGCCACCGGCCAAGTTTGCGCCCAACACGTGCAGCGCGGGAAGAACGGTGAGCACTCGCGCGCCGGTCACGAGCAGCGCGCCATAGTACACACTCGTGAGCACACCGAGACCGAACACCGCGCCGACGAGCAGCCCGGGAGAAACGTCGTTGACAGTGATGAACCAGGCCGTCGCCATGCCCAGTAGCATGAACACGCCGAAATGGAGGATCGTGTACGTCGCCACGTTGCGGAATGTCGCCGGCATGTTCGGATCGCCGAGGATGGCGCCCATCAAGACGGTGGGCGTGTGAAAGGCCCCGGCTGTCGCGAGATCCACGACCAGGAACCAGAGGGCGACCACCGCGCCCGCCGCGACGCCTCCGAGAGCGCCGTGTAACAGTGGACTGGCAGGACGAGCGGTCTGCGCGGTCTGCATGGACTCTCCTTTCCGCTGGTCGTAGGATCGGAAACTCAATCGCTGGCTGAGACGTCCTCCACCCTTCCGCGCTTTCGCTTCACGTACCACCACACCCCGATCACGACGCTGGCGGCGATGATCGGCGTGAAGACCATGAGCGCCCCCGTCCAGAACATCGCGAGGGACATCGCATCGTGGTTCATCCGTGCAGGAAGCGCCGGAGATTCTTGAGGTAGTACGCGAGCGCAACCACAGCGAGTGCGAATGCGATAGCGAGCATTTTGAGGCCCCACGCGCCGGACGCGCGGGACGCCTCGAAGGACCACCAAGAGAACCCGGCGCAGAACACTATGGCGGTCCCGATCAGGAATCGGTGGAAATAGATCATGCGACCCGGTCCGCGATCATGAAGGTGAGAATGGCGGGAAGATAGGCGAGCGTAAAGAGAAACAGGCGACGGACGTGATGCGGCGTCCTCGATCGCGCGGCGAGGACGGCGCGGACGACAAGCCATCCGGACAGACCGAGGGCACCGGCGAAGTAGATGACGCCGGACATCCCCAGCAGCGTGGGAACCAGACTGATGGGGACGAGCGCGACCGCGGTCAGGACGGCCTGACGAAACGTCGACGTACCGTCGGTGTCGTCGACGCTCAGCATCCTGAGCCCGGCACGCGCGTAGTCGTCACGATAGATCCAGCTCAGCGCCAGGAAGTGAGGAAGCTGCCAGAAGAACAGGATCGCGAACAGCACGCCAGGGCGCTCGGACAGCGTACCGCCTGCCGCTGTCCAGCCCCCGACGATCGGCAGCGCTCCCGGCACCGCACCGACGAGTGTGGCCAGCGTCGTGCGCCTCTTGAGCGGTGTGTAGACGAGCACATACGACAGCAGCGTCGCGGCAGCGATGAGGGCGGTGGTCAGGTTCACGAGCATGGCGAGATAGGCCACTCCCACCGTACCCGCGGCGACGGCGAATGTGGTGGCGGCGCGCGGATCCAGTCGCCCAGCCGGCAGGGGACGGCGAGCGGTGCGCCGCATGAGCGCATCGACATCGCGTTCGAGCACCTGGTTGAGCGCGTTCGTTCCTCCGGCGACGAGCGTGCCGCCGATCAACGCATGGATGAGCGCGCGCCACGTGGCGAACGTCCATGCGTCGAGCGAGGCGGGTGCCGCGAGGACGAACCCAGCCGCCACCGTGAGCACCGCCAGCAGCGTGATGCGTGGCTTGGTGAGGGCGAGAAGATCGGACGGAGCCACCTGCCCGAACGCGCGTACTACCAACGGAACTCCCGCGTGACCGCGACCACCAGAATCACGGCCAATGGAAGGGGCGCGATGGCCAGCAGGCGCAGGCGCGTCGGCTCATACCGCAGGTGCATGTAGTACAGCGCCACGAGCACCGCCTTCCAGACGGCCAGAAAGATGAGGAGCAGAATGAGCACCATCTTTGGCCACGGCAGGAAGGCCACCCCCAGTTCGACTGCCGTGAGCACACCGAGGAATATGAAGATGCCGATGTAGTTCGGGTGTGCGTGCTTTGCCTTCTCCATGACACTCCTCCGGCTCAAATGAGGTAGACGATGGTGAAGAGGATGATCCAGACGAGATCGACGAAGTGCCAATAGAGCCCGACCACCTCGACTCCGCGATGATCGGCGGCGGTGTACTTCCCTCGATAGGCCCTCCACGTCACGAACATCAGGCAGATTACACCGACCGTCACGTGAAACCCGTGAAAACCGGTCATCGTGTAGAACGTGGAGCCGTAGAGACCTTCGCTCGGTACGAATCCCTTGTCCATCAAGTGCATGTACTCGAAGACCTGCACGCCAACGAACCCCGCGCCAATGAGGACGGTGGCGATCAGCCAGCGCTGGAGTCCAGCGAGGTAGCCGTCCTGTATCGCGGCGAAGGCCTTTACCATCGTGACCGAGCTGCAGATCAGGAGGAAGGTGTTGATCGCCGTCAGCGGGACGTTGAGCACTTCGCCGGGCGGCTTCCATGCGGTGGGATGGGCGACGCGGAGAATGATGTACGAGCCGATGAGGGCCGTGAAAAACATTATTTCCGAGCCGAGGAAGACCCACATCCCGAGCTTCTCGTTATATACGCCGGAGCCCTCCTGGTAACCCCGGGGAGGGACCATCATGTCGTCGTCGAGCATCGGGGCCGCGTGCGCCATGTCGTCAAGCCTCCCGGTCACGTGTGGGCGGCGGCGGCCGCCGGTTGCGGTGGCAGTTCGCGGGTCTGAGGCAGGAAGTCCTCCTGGACCAGGGGCGAGCTGTACTCGTACGGCCCCCGGAAGACGCGCGGGATCGTCGCAAAGTTTCCGTGTGGCG
>JBBDXZ010000015.1:0-8994 GCA_040902075.1 Gemmatimonadaceae bacterium | reverse complement strand
CGGCGGATCAGGACTCCCAACCTATCCCTTGACTCCGCTCACGGGGAGAAGACCAAAAAGGATGTGGTGGACACCGCGGGCCGTGGCATTGGCGACCGGGCCAGCCGTTGAAGAATAATCCCGCCAAACCTCGGCCCGACGTAGCCGAGACGCCCTCGGACTGATGGAGGAGCGCTCGATGCGCAAAGCGAACGTGTCTAGAATCCCACGTTCACGCCCCAACGTTGCGCGCCCGTTCCTCTCGGCGAGGTAGCACTGCGAGAGATCCAAAGCGCGGGCTCGTCACGACACTTGGTGCAAAGATCGTCTTCCAAGCAGGACTGCTCAGGAGCCGATCAACCATCTGAGGATCGAATTGAGTACCGCGGCAGCGGACTATCTCGGCTCTGACTTCTTCTGGACTCATCGTTCGCCGATACGGTCGTTCCGTGGTCATGGCATCGATAGTATCAGCAAAACGAATGATGCGAGAAGACTGCGGAATTAGTTCTCCTGCTAGACCGTCCGGATATCCAGTACCGTCCCAGTTTTCGTGATGATGGCGAACTGGCCCAACTAGTTCGCGCAATCGCGTCATCGTCGCAATCAGCTTGGCTCCGTCACCTGGATGCTCTCGCATCGTATTCCATTCATCGGCTGAAAGCCTGTCCGCCTTACGGAGAATTGGACCGTACTTCTCGCCGATTTTCCCAACATCATGAAGTAGCGCTGCTCGACCAACAGTCTGGACTTCTCTCTCGGCAAGACCGATGGCACGCGCGATCACGATGGTGTAATGGTGGACGCGTCGCGAATGACCAGACGTATAAGGGTCGCGGGCCTCTATCGACTTTACCATGAGTTCTAGAAGCTCTTCATTAGTCTGTTCGAGCTCGAGGTTCGTTTTGTGAACCTGTCGAATGCCCATAATGGGGACCCACGCGGTAGCCGCTACGATTGCGCCGAACCGCACGTAGATCCATGCGAAGACAAAAATGAGCGGGCTCGTGATGATGTCGATTCCTATCGTGGCAATATTGTTCGCCTTCCAGACCGTAGAAATGCTTGCTTTGGTGGCGAGTGCGATTACCGCACTGACAAGAACAGTGTTTGAGACAAAGAAAGTGACGAAAGCTGCGAAGGCGGCGAACCCGCTCGTCCGCGTAACAGAAGAGATCGTTTCCGCTCGCATCGAGAGAAAGCTTTCGCCACCCGCTGACAGAAACACCAACATCGCGAGGCCAATACTCAATGTGGTCTGTGCGATGTTGAAGACTGCCTTGTCGAATTCTGCCCGCCGAGCCGATTCTGCAATCGCCTTTTCAACGGCCATTCCTATGACTGTGTACCATGATGGGACAATCAGGATGGCGCACAAAGTAGGTATGAAGGAAATCGAGCCCGATGCTCCTTGCGGTAGGAGGAACAAGAGTAAGTCCGCGATGAGCGCAAGAACGCAAAGCACGACGATGGCCGCAATCTGATCTGGCTGGAGGGCCACATCATTGCGAAGCAGCATCGTGACGGCGATGGCTGCGCCAACAACTGCGATTATTAGCGGAGTGGTTCGGCTACGCATTGGTAGGTGGACTTCCCCCTCGGCTCGCAGTTTACGTCCAAATCAACGTTCCTGCCTTACACATCAAATCGCAGAAAAGCGCGAGTAACGGCATGTTGCGTCACCTCCCTTCTCATGAAGTCACGCTTTCGCGTGCTCCCGCTAAGGTTGGCTCCGCTCAACTACACATTGCGCTCTCCGCTCAACTTCGCTCCACGAGGGAGGGGGTCGGTCCGTTTTTTTGGTTGCGGTTTCTTGTGCCCTGCTTTCGGTGGGACGTTCGCTCGGCCACATCGTCGCGGCCATCGCGGGCACTTCGGGTGAGTCGACTTCCTAGTTTATGGTATCGGTCGCAATTGACCGTTATTTACGTCACAACTGCAGATTCCTCGTCGCCACGCTCCTCGGAATGACAGGTACGCCCTTCGATTCCCGTCGCCGCGCTCCTCAGATGACAGTTAGGCCTTGGAGTACTCCACCCATCGGTTGGTCGCGTCCAGGACCGCCAGCACCGCCGACTGCTCCGGACTCTCCTTCACTTCAGCGCTGCCGGTCAGTAACGAATTGTTACGCCCGAACCGCGCGGTGACGCCCACGAAGACGAACTGACGCTCGAACGCCTCGATCTGACGACAACCCTCGAGACCGAGCGACCGGCTGTCGCCTTCCGCCGCGGTGATCGCCGCGAGCGCGGCACGCGCGGCCAGCTCGATGCGCTGGCGCTCGTTCTCCATCCCCTCCGACTCGCCGACGTACCGCTCGTCTCCCTTCCGCAGCGTCACACGGCAGGCCACACCCTTCGTCCGCGACCGCCGCACTTCGACGTCCTCGAAGTACAGGCGCCGCTTCGGGATCTCCTCCACGGGGATCGCCGGGGTAACCGGCATGGGCGCCGTCGGCGTGGCGACGACAACGGCCGGGAACTCCCCCGACCGGCGCATCGCCGGCTCGTTGGTCGTGGCCACGCTGATCTTCTTGTGACTCACCCGCATGCCGAGGTGCGCCAGGAGCGCGCTCTCCACGTTCCTCACCGTCGCCTTTGGCGGTATTTCGTCAGTCGTAAGCAGATGAATCTCGTCGACCGCCCCCGAGGGGCCCGCGACGATACGCGCGCTCACCACGCCCGGCAGCGTCGCCAGCAGCTCCTCGGCGCGCTTGATGGGTAGCACGATGCCCGCGATCGACGACATCTCGCCGGCGGACGGATTATTAGCAGGGAGAGACAACGGGCGGACTCCCAATTGCTTGGTCTACGTTGTGTATGGGGGGCGCGGTCTGATCGCCCGACGGATGAAAGCAGGTCGGCATCGACCGGCGCAGCGGTGGGACGGCTGCGTTGTTCGCGCGCCAATATGCGGCGCCACGCACGTCCCATCAAGGACCAACTCAGACCGCTACGGCTTCGTCGCCACCCGCCCCTACCAACGGACACAAATGCGCCCCAGGAGCACATTTACGACGGGTCCACTGTGGCGGAGGTCACAGACGAGGACCAGTAGGCCGAGGGGGGCGGGAAGGTCGGTCTGTGCGCAACCGTACATGGACGTCGCAGGCCGTCTCTAGGGTCTCGTCGCAGGCCATCCCGTTGCCGGCTGGACCTCGGGCTCTGCCTGTGCCACGCTTGAGGCGCACGGGTTGGGCGGTCATTACCCAAACTCCTGAGGTAAAAACCATGCTTCAGCAAACCGCGGTCGTCACCCCTCCCTCGATCGGCGCCTCGATCAAAACCTCGTTCGGTCAGGCCATTGGCGCGACTTTGACCTGGCTCCCGAGATTGCTCGCGTTCATCGTCATCGTCCTGGTGGGCTGGATCGTCTCGGCGCTCCTGGCCCGCGTGGTCGGCACGGTGCTGCGCAAGATCAGGTTCAACGACGTGATGGCGCGCATCGGCGTCGGCGACTTTGTCAGCCGCATGCGCGGCGGAATGGACGCATCCGGGTTGGTCGCGGGCGCGGTGAAATGGGTCATACGCTTCGTCGTGCTGCTCGTGGCGTTCGATGCGCTCGGTCTGCCCGCCATCTCCGACGTGCTCCGCCAGTTCCTGATCTGGCTGCCCAACCTCGTCGTCGCGATTGCGGTCCTCGTTCTCGCGGGCATCGGCGCCCGGGCGCTGGGAGATCTCGTGCGGGGAACGACCTCGGAGGCCGGCTTCAAGAATCCGGACACGCTCGCCAACGTCGCCAAGACCGCGGTGTGGATCTTCGCCGTCGTGATCGCGGTGAATCAGGTGGGCGTGGGCGAGATGCTCGTCAACACGCTGTTCACGGGCGCGGTGGCGGCTCTGGCGCTGGCTGCCGGCCTGGCCTTCGGAATGGGCGGGCGGGACATAGCCGCCCGCAAGCTGGACGACTGGTACGAGCCGGGCTCGAACAAGGGTGAACGACTGAAGTAGCGCCACGCTCATTCTGTGACTTCTCGCTCTCCCAGCTCCGGCCACGGCCGCCGAGCTGGGGGCTGCGGGGTGTTCGCGTGCGTCGGTCGAGCACCAGTACAGCTCGATGACGAGAGCGTCTCCGGCCGGCACGCTTCATTGGTGCAGCGTGGCAACAATTGGACGCTTCGGGATCTGAATTCCCGAAACAGCACGGCCGCCGCCGAGAACAGCTCAAGGTCCCGTTGACAACCAACCTGCCTCGCCGCACCTTCTCCACTAACTAAGTTGGTGGAGACCATGAACCGCGACGCGAACGACCTCCTGCACGGCACCCTCGACGTGCTCGTGCTCAAGACGCTGTCCTGGGAACCGATGCACGGCTACGCCATCGCGAAATGGATCGAGCAGCGCACGCGCGGCGAGCTGGAGATCGTGGATGCCGCCCTCTACAAGGCGCTGCACAGGCTGGAGCAGAGCGGCGCCGTGGCCGCCGAATGGGGATTGTCCGAGAACAACCGGCGGGCGAAGTACTACTCGCTGTCCGCGCGCGGCCGAGCGTTGCTGAAAGCCGAAGCCGCCACCTGGCGGCGGTACGCCAACGCGGTCGTCCGCGTGCTCGAAGCCACCTGACCCATGGTCGGCATCCCGCGAGGCGTCCGCCGCGCGCTGCGCCTGCCGTCGTCCGCCGAGCGTCTCGAGCACGAGCTGGACGACGAGGTCCGCTTTCATCTCGACATGCGCGTGCGAGAGCTGGTCGCGGCGGGGATGAATGAGGCCGACGCCCGCGCCGCGGCGCTCGCGCGTTTCGGCGACACCAGCGATCTGCGCGAGTACTGCCAATCCATGGAGGTGCGTCACATGCATCGGATGCGTTTGCGCGAGTGGTGGGACGGCTGGCTGCAGGACGTTCGCTTCGCCGCGCGGCAGGTGAAGCGCTCGCCCGGCTTCTTCGCGGTCGCGGCGATCACGCTGGTGCTGGGAATCGCCTCCACGACCGCCATCTTCAGCGTCGTGCGAGGCGTTCTCCTGCGTCCTCTGCCCTATCCGGACGCCGACCGCATCGTACAGGTCTGGCAGCTGGACCAGAAGGGACACCAGAACCACTTCGCCGACCCGAATTACGACGACCTTCGGGCGCAGAGCCGCAGCTTTTTGGCGCTGGCGCAGGTGAGTCACGTAGGCGCCGTCACTGTCGTGGGATTGGACGAGCCCGTGCGCGCCCGGAACGCATTCGTCTCCGGCGACTTCTTCGCGGTCATGGGTGTCAAGCCGCTGCGCGGCCGCCTGTTCGCTCCCGAGGAACTGCAGGTGAGCGGCCCCCGCGCCGTGGTGGTCAGTCACGGCTTCTGGCAGCAGCAGCTCGGCGGCTCGGAGAGCGCGCTCGGTCAACGGCTGATGCTCGATGGTGCCGACTTTACGGTGGTCGGGATCATGCCGCCCACGCTCGACTTTCCGTTGAAGGTGGAGATGTGGATGCCGCGCGAGATGCGCCCAAAGCTTCCGAGTCGCACGGCGCACAACTGGAAGGTGGTCGGACGCCTCGCACCAGGAGTCACGCTCGACGCGGCACGTCGCGACGTCAGCACCGTTGCTCGTCGTGTGCGCGAGCAGCATGGTGAAGACACGTGGATGGTGGACGCGGCGCTGGTGCCGCTGCACGAACAGCTCGTCGGGCGCACAAAGGGCACGCTGACCGTGTTGATGGCCGGCTCACTCCTGCTCCTGCTCATCGCGTGCGCCAACGTCGTCAGCCTGTTGATCGCGCGCATGTCCGCTCGCACGGGCGAAGTGGCGGTGCGGCTCGCGCTGGGCGCGGGGCGCGCGCGGCTCGTGCAGCAGTGCCTGGCGGAATCCCTGATCCTCGGCGCGGTGGCGGGCGCGGTCGGCGTCCTGCTCGCGCGCGCGGGGGTGACGCTGCTGCTGAAGCTGCAGCCGGCGAACCTCCCGCGCATGGACGAGGTGCGCGTCGATTGGCAGGTGCTCGTATTCGCGGTGGCGGTGTCCATCGCCGCCGCGGTCGCGATGGGAATCATCACGGCGTGGCGGGGCACGCGCGGCAACCTGCGCGACGCGCTGGCGCACTCGCAGCGAGGCGCCAGCGCCTCGAGCGAACGCGTTCGCCGCGTGCTCGTGGTGGCACAGGTCGCGATGGCGGTCGTGCTCCTCGTGGGCACAGGCCTCTTCGCGCGCAGCTTCGTGCGACTGCTCTCGGTGAATCCGGGCTTCCGGCTGGACCGCCAGGTCGTGGTGGACGTGAGCCACAGCGGTCCGCAGGCCGAACGTCCCATGCTGTACGACGAGATCATCGCGCGGTTTCGCACCATTCCGGGCATCGCGCACGTGGGCGGCGTGAGCGCGATGCCCCTCGGCGGAACGGGCGGAGGCAATGGCACGTTCCTGATCATGAGCGGCGCCGACGGGCGCATGGACATCGAGGATTTCGAGCGCGTCATGCGCAATCCCGAGCGCGTGGGCGAGGCGGAGTTCCGCGTTGCCGGACCCGGGTACTTCGAGGCGATGAGCGTGCCGCTGGTTCGCGGCCGGCTGTTCGAGGATCGGGACGTCGCGCAGGCGCCGCATGTCGCGCTCATCAGCAACTCGCTCGCGAAAACGCGCTGGCCGAACGAGGACCCGATCGGAAAGGTCATCCAGTTCGGCAACATGGACGGCGACATGACGCCGTTCACCATCGTCGGTGTCGTCGGCGACGTGCGCGAACAGAGCCTGGCCACGGAGCCACGCCCGACTTTCTACGCGTCGTACCGGCAGCGGCCGGGCTACACGTTCGCTTTCAGCTTCGTGCTTTCGGGTGCCGCCGACCCCGCCGCCGTCGCCAGCGCCGCGCAACGCATCGTGCGCGCCGTGCGCCCCGATCTGCCGGCGCGCGTGAGGACGATCCACGCGATCGTGGCCGGCTCCGTGGCCGACCGCCGGTTCGTCCTCTGGCTGGTGGCGATCTTCGGCATTGCCGCGCTCGGCCTCGGGGCGCTCGGCGTGTACAGCGTCATCTCCTATCTGGTCGCGCAGCGGAATCGAGAGCTGAGCATTCGCGTCGCCCTCGGCGCGAAGGCGAACGACATCATGCGGCTGGTCATCCGTCAGGGGATCGGCCTGGCGGGGCTCGGAATCGTCATCGGCGCGCTCGCCGCGCTTGGCGCGACACGGCTCATCGCGTCGATGTTGTATGGCGTGAGCGCGACCGATCCGCTGGCATTCGGCGCGGTCGTGGTGACGCTCACGCTCGTCGCGACGCTGGCCAGTTGGGTGCCGGCCCGCCGCGCGGCGCGAGTCAAAGCGATGGACGTGCTGCGCGTCGGCTGAAAGGAGGTATCGGAAGTAGACGGAAGCCGCGAGCGGCAGCGTCATACCATCGGCTATGGCGCCTATGGCGCCGCGAGTGCATCGAGCATCCGTCCACGCTCGGCGGGTCCGATCCAGCGGCCGTTCACGACGACGCCGTTGATGCGAAGCGAGTTGGTGATCGCGTCGAGCGGATTGGCATCGAGCAACAGCAGATCGGCGCGCGCACCGACGCGCACCACGCCTGATCTTCCTTCCTCGCCCATGAACTTCGCCACGTCCACCGTTCCGGTGCGCAGCGCCTGATACGGGGTCAGGCCCGCGGCCACCAACGCACCCAGCTCGCGGTGTGCCGAGAAGCCGGGAACGTTCCAGAGCTGCGGGGCATCGGAGCCGAGGAGGAAGGGCACGCCGCCGTCATAAAGCGCCTTGATGAGACGTCGGCGCAATGCGATGAACTCCTGCCGCTGCTCGCGCGACACGGGAGGCTGCGCGATGTAGTTGTTCTTGTTGGTGCGCCACGCTGCTGTCTGCTGCGGAACCCAGTACCTGAACTCCGGGAGCGAGGTCAGCTCGTCGCCGGTCGCGTCGTTGGCATAGTTGTCCACGAGGATCTGCGTCGGGACCATGGCGACGCCAGATGCCTTGATGCGATTGACGATCGCGCCGAAGCGCGACTGGTCGAGCTGCCGCATGATGCCGAGTCCGAAGAAGCCATTCACCTGCGGCGTCAGCGGTTGCTGGCCCGCGTACATCGCTTCGACGATGCCGTCGAGGTGATCGATGGTGGAGAACTTCGATGTGAGCGCGAGGTCGAGTCCGACCTCCAGCGGCACGTGCCCGGCGAATGGAATGCGCAGGGCGTTCGCGACGGCAGCGAGCGAATCGAACGCTGCCCTGGGCACGCCGGGGTGAATCTTGAGCAGGTCGTAACCGGCGGCCTTCTGGTTGCGGACCATGGCCGCCGCGGTGCCTGGCGACGTCGCGGAATTGCCGTTGAACGACGGTCCCGACGTCAGGAGGCGGGGGCCGAGGAGCCGGCCGGCGGCGATGCTGTCGCGCAGGGCGAGGTGCATGGGAGCGCCGAGCATGCCGCGGGCGGTCGCGACGCCGGCGAGCACGTACAGTGAAAGAGTCCGGTGGGCATGCACGGCCTGCGCCCCGCTGGGCACGTGCGCATGGAACTCGGCGATCGCGGGCATGAGGAACTTGCCGCGTGCGTCGATGGACGTCGCACCCGCCGGCGCTGACCTCTCACCGCCGACGTATGTGATGCGTCCGTTCTCGACGATCACCGTCTGATTGGTGAGGACGGTCTCGCGATCCATAGGGATCACCGAGACGCCCGTGAAGACGACGGAGGCCTGCTGCGACGTCGCGAGGGCGGGGACGCCCAGGGCGAGAAGGAGTAAACTGGCGGTGAGCGTAGGACGAAGCACCGGAGCCTCCACGAACGGATTGAACGGCGACAGCCAAGTTACGCGCGGGCGAGCCCCGCCGTTGTTGCACGAAGGCCGACGTTAGGTGGGCTCACCATGTGCGGCGCTCTCGGCCTCCCGCTGGGCCTCCGCGAGTCGGCTCAAGTCGTCGCCAAGAAGGCGCGCGGCGTCCATCAGCGTGGTGAGCGGCGCGAGATCGTCCGCGTTCGCGTGCAGGCGAAGGAGGTCGAGTCGAATTCCCTCGAGCGCGGCGACGCTCTCGGCGAGGCGCGCCTTCGCAGCCTCACGCCGCGCAGCCAGGACCTCGGCGTCCACCGAGCCGGAGGGAGCGAGGGCGGCGACCA
>JBBDXZ010000014.1:0-52387 GCA_040902075.1 Gemmatimonadaceae bacterium | reverse complement strand
GCGTTCTTGGCCACGATGCCCATGAGCAGGATCACGCCGATCAGGCTCATGAGGTTGATGGTGTAGTTGCTGATCGCGAGCGACAGCATGACTCCGATCAGCGACAACGGCAGCGACACCATGATCGCCAGCGGGTCGAGGAACGACCCGAACTGCACGACGAGGATGAGATACATGAGCAGCACCGCGAGCCCGAGCGCCGCGAAGATCTGGCCGAACACCTCGGTCTGCGATTCGGCGTCGCCGCCCATCGAGATTTTCACGCCGGGCGGCAGTTGCATCCCGTCGACGATCTTCTGAATGTCCGCGGTCACGTCGCCGGTGGCTCGCCCCGAGGTGTTCAACTCCACGTTGACCACGGGCTCGCGGTTCAGGTGATCGATGATGGCCGGACCCACTCCATCGGTGATCGTCGCGACCTGCCCCAGCGGCATCATCGACGGCGCGCCGTTCGGGCCCATCACGACGAGAGGCAACTGCTCGAGATCCGCCGCGCGCCGGCGCGATTCCGGCGACAACCGCACGGTGACATCGCGCGACTTCCCCGTCGGATCGATCCAGTCCCCGACATCAATACCCGCGAACGCGGCGCGCAGCGACTGCGCTACCTGGCCGACGGTGACACCCAGCGATCCGGCGATGCCGCGGTTCATCTCGACGTTCAGCTCCGGCTTCTGGCCCTTGGACGACAGGCCGATGTCCACGGCGCCCGGAATCTTCAGCACTTCGCTGCGCACCTGCTCCGCGACTTGCGCCAGCTCCGCGGCATTCTGGCCGCGAATCTGCACCATGATCTGCTTGAAGCCTCCGCTGAAATCGTTCTCGAACACGGACATCGTCGCGCCCGCCACGCTGTTCATCTGCTTGCGGAGGTCGCGGGCCAGTTCGGCGACGGAACGCTGGCCGTCGCTCTTGCGGTCAGCCTTGGAGCGCAGCTTGACGTAGATGTTGCCCACGTCCACCGACCCCGTGCTGCCCTCGCCGAGCGTCGTGTACGTGTAGCGCACTTCCGGCTCAGCGCGGACGATACGCGCCGCTTCCTGCGCCTTGAGTCGCGTGTACTGCAGGTTGGAGCCCGGCGGCGTCTCGATCTTCATGATGAATTCCGACCGGTCATCTTCGGGAAAGAACGCCGAGCCGACCGTGCGGACGGGCGGCACGATCTGCGGCAGCATGACGAACGTCGCGATGCCCGCAACGATCACCCCCGCGCGGCTCAACCGGTTGAAACGGCGCGCGTTGAGCCCGAACACGATGACGCCGATGCCAAGCAGCGCCGAGAGCAAGCCCGTCACTCCGCGCGTCGGAAGCAGGAACGCGGCGAGGAACGTGCCGGCCGCGATCACGATCATGGATGCGCGATGGTCGAGCGCCCACGCAATGACCTTGCGATAGTTCTGCGCCTGGCGGTTGAACCACGCATTGAACTTGTCCAGCTGCCTCGTGATCCAGGCTTTCTCGTGCTCTTCCTTGTGCGGATCGGGCCAGTACGCCGAGAGCATCGGGTCGAGCGAGAACGATACGAACAGAGACACGAAGACAGACGCGGCGATCGTGAGGGCGAACGGCTTGAACCATTGCCCACCCACGCCCGGCATGAATCCGATCGGAATGAAAACGGCGAGAATGGAGAACGTGGTCGCGGCGACGGCGAGCCCGATCTCGTCGGTGCCCTCGCGCGCCGCCGTGTAGTGATCTTTCCCCATCTCGACGTGGCGCACGATGTTCTCGCGCACGACGATCGCATCGTCGATCAGGACGCCGATCGCGAGCGACAGACCCATCAGCGACATGGTCTCGAGGTTGAACCCGAGCGCCCAGACCGCGATGAAGCTGGCGAGCACGGAAATCGGCAGCGCCACGCCGGTGATGACGGTCGATCGCCACGAATTGAGGAACACGAACACGACGAGCACCGTGAGCATCGCGCCGAGCAGCAGCGCCTCTTCGACGGTCCGAACCGAGTTCTTCACCCGCGTGCCCGCGTCCGTCACGATGTCCAACGACGTGCCGGGCGGCAGCGTCTTTCGGATCTCATCGAGGCGTCCGATGACCTTCGCCGCCACGTCCGTGGTGCTGAAGCCTTTGGACTTCTTGATGTCGATGGCGACGGCCTCGCGCTCGCCCGCCTTGTCGCCGTAGAGAGCGAGCGTGCGCGGTTCCTCGGTGGCGTCTTTCACGTTCGCGACTTCCCCGAGGCGCACGAGACGGCCATTGCGCTCGGTGACGACCAGATTGGCGAATTCCGCCGGGCTCTCGATTCTGCCGAGCAGGCGGATCGACCGCTCGTCGAGCGAGCCCGTCACGCGGCCGACCGGCGCCGCGAGGTTCTGCAGCTGGAGCGCCTGCACGACCTGGCCCACGCTGACGCCGGCCGCCTGCAGCCTCGAGGGAACTATCTCGACCGTCAGCTCACGCTCCACCTTTCCGAACGTCTGAACGTCCGCGACGCCGGCGATCGAACGCAGCTCACGCGTGATTCCCGGATCCACGAGGCGCGTCAGCTCGGCCGACGACAGCACGGTCGACGACACCGCCACCGACACGATCGGACGATCGGTGTCGTTGAACTTCCGGATGATCGGCTCTTTGATCTCCACCGGCAGATCGGCGCGAATGCCGGAGATGGCGTCGCGCACGTCCTGCGATGCTTCGTTGAGATCCTTCTCGTACAGGAACTCGATCATGAGCATCGCGTACCCATCGTACGCCTTGCTCATGATGCGCTTCACGCCGGCGATCGAACCGACCTGCTCCTCGATCGGGTCGAGGACTTCCTTCTCGACCACCTCGGGTGACGCGCCGGGATAGATGACGCCGACGGTCAGCCACGGCGGCGCGACGTCAGGGAACTCGTCGGTCTTGAGCTTGGCCAACGCGAACAAACCGAAGACGACGAGCGCAACCATGCTCACGACGGTGATCAGCGGGCGCTTGATGGCGAAATCTGAGATTAGCATTGGAGTAGGTGCTAGGGGCTAGGTGCTAGGGGCTAAATGCGAAGGGTTCCAGAACCCAGCACCTAGCACCCAGCACCTGGTTTTAGCGTTTTGTATCGCTGGGCGTGCTCACCTTCACCGGCGTTCCCGGCGTCAGCCCCCGCGCGGTGCCGAGCAGCACCGTGTCGCCCGGGACAACGCCCGAGCGCGCTTCCACCATTTCTGTCTGGCTATCGCGGAGGCCGAGATCGATCTCGACCTTCTCGACCTTGCCGTTCTTGATCCGCATCACCGATGGGCGCACCCCGCGCTCGTCCACCGACGAGATCGGGACGACGGGCGCGGTACGCGTCTCGCTCGCCACTCGGCCTTCGGCGAACAGGCCACCGACCAGCACCGCGCCCGCGTTGGGAATCGTGGCGAAGATGCGAACCTGACGCGTGGACGGATCGGCCGTCGGGTTGACGCGTGTGATGCGGCCGACGAATCGGCGCGACGGGTATCCCGACACGGTGAACTCCACCGGAAGCCCGACGCGCACCTGGCTCAGCGCTTCCGCGGGCACCGACGCCTCGAGCCGCATCGTGGACGGATCGACGATGGTGAAGAGGGCCGTGCCGGGACTGACGACGTCTCCCGCGTTCGCCTGCCGCTCGCTGACGATGCCCGCAAAGGGCGCGGTGATCCGCGTTCTGCTCAGTTGCTTCTGGGCGCTCGCGTCCATCGCCCGCGCGTTCGCGAGCTGCGTCGCGGCGGCGAGCGCCCCATTGCGCGCAAGCTCCAAATCTCGCTGCGGGATCGCGCCCGCCTTCTCCAGCGCTTCCGCGCGCTCCAGCTCGCGCCGGGCGATGTCGTAGGCGTTCTGCGCCGTGGCGACTGCCGCGCGCGCGGACATCGCTTGATCGCGAATTCCCGTGTCGTCGAGACGCGCGAGCAGCGCGCCCGCGCCGACACGCTGGCCCGCCTCTGCGTACGTCTGCAGGACCGCCGCGGGCACCTCGGCGCGGATCGTCGCGGATCGCTCGGCGTCAATCGCGCCGGACAGCGTCGGTCCGGTGCGAAGCTCCTCGGCTTTCACGATGACGATGTTCTCAGGACCGACGAGCACCGCGTTGGCGGCGTCCGCCGTGTCCGTGTTGGCGTCTCCATCGCGGCACGCGGCGGCGGCGAGGGCGAGACTGAGCAGAGCGGTGGTCAGGATGCTTCGGCGCGCGCGCATTACTGGTTGCTCCCGGTGGGACCGGCGCTGGCGCCAGTCGTAGTTCTCGGTTGTTGTGGTGCCGGCATCACGGGCACACTCGTGCCCATAGCCGGGTTCATGCCCCCCGGGGCGGCGCCGGCGGCGCTGAGCGGGAGATCCTTCAGAAGCGCGAGACGCATGCGGGCGACCGCGAGGTCGCGCGCCGCGACGGCGCGATTCACCATCGCCTGCTCGACCAACAACTGCGACTGCGTCAGCTCGGTCTGCGTGGAGATGCCTTCCCGATATCTGATCTGGTCGATGCCATACGCCCGGCGGGCTTGCTCGGCGGTTCCCTGGCTCGCGCGCCAGGTCGCCTCGGCCTGTGCGAGCTGGGCGAGCGCGATGCGGGAATCCAGCGCGGCGAGCTCGCGCGCCTGCTTCAGCCGCGCGCGCGCCTCGCGAAGATTCGCCTCGGCCAGCATCTGTCCGCCGCGAATCCGCCCGCCGCTCAGCAGCGACACGCCCGCCGAGAAGCCGATGGTCCAGTTCTCACGGTAGTCGTTGAGCTCCGGGAACGTCGACGTCGGGAAGAAGAGCCGCTGGTAACTGGACACGAGGGCGAGCGTGGGCAGACGATCCGCACGCGAGGCGCGCAGCAGACCTTCCTGCGCGTTCACGTTCTCGAGCGCTTCGCGCACCGCCGCGCGCGCGTCCGCGCTGGTGTCGGAGACGACGCGCCCAGTATCCGAAACGCCGGAGACGATCGGCGCCGGCGCCTCATCGATCGACGTCGTGAGCTGAAGCGAATCGTCGAGCGGAATCTCGAGCATCTGCTTGAGCCGCAGCATCGCGACGGTTCGGTCGCTGCGACGCTGCAGCACGATCGGCACCTGGTTGTCCCGCGCGACCTGGGCGCGCAACAGATCGAACTCCGAGGAGCTGCCGACCTGCCGGGCACGCGAGGTCTGGCGCAGCACGTCGTCGCTCATGGAGAGCGCGGCCTCCGCGATTTCGGCGAGCCGTGAGGCCAGCACGGTGTTGTAATACGCCTGCGTCACGTCGAGAATGTTCTGCGCCCGCTGCGCCGTGAGCTCGATGTCCGCGGCGCGCCGGCCCGCGTTCGCCGCTACCCGCTGGCCTGTGGCGCGGCCACCCGTAAAAATGTTCTGCGAGAACTGGAGGCCGAGCGACCACTGGTTGAGGGCGCCGAAGCCGACACTACTGAAGTCGGCTCCTCCGCCTCCGGACGCACAAGTGCGCGCCTGGTCCAGCGCCGCCTGACGCTCCGCGGGTGTCGCGGTGTCGGGGATGTTGGGCGCGCAGAGCGAGCGGAACGTATTGGTGTCCGGGCCGCCGAAGGTGAATCCCTCGAACTGCGACGCGAGGGTGCGGTTGTACGAGGCCGCCGCATTGAGCTGCGGCAGGAACTGGCTGCGCGCGATCGCCTGCTGACCATTCGCGCGCGTCACGGCGGCCCGGGCGATGTCGATGGACTCACTGGACCGGTCCGCAAGACGTATCGCATCTTCGAGGGAGACTCGATGCACCTGATGCACCTGCGCCGACAGCGTCGAGCCGACTGCCAGGAGGGCGGCGGCGAGAACGAGAGAGGATCTATTCATAGAACTTCCTGGTCATGAAAACTTTCCTACCGGCTGCGACGCCGGGTGCCCGCCACGCGCGCTGGTCGGGAACGGACCGGCAGCGACGACGCGCGGAGCCCCACGGCGCGCAGAAAGGTTTGGACGTACTTGGATGGCGCGCTCTTCGCCGGCTGCGGAAACGAGTTGGGCATCACGTCGCGATAGAGCGCGTCGCCGAACAGCGCACTGATGAACATCGAGATCGCGGTCTGAATGTCGACATCGGGGTCCGCGAGCCCCTCGTCGCGCAGGCGCTCGACGTACAACGCCAGCGACGCGCCCGCCGTGTTCGGCCCCTCGCACGCCGCACACGCGGCATCCGGACGCTCTTCGGCTTCCGAGATGGTTTTGCGAATGAGGTGCGCGTGCCCGCGCAGATACTCGAGCAGCTGCCCGCACCATTCGGTCAGCTCGCGTTCAGGGTCGCCGACGTCGTCCGACAGAATCGGCGCCGCGGTTGCGGCGACCTGCGACTGCATCATCGCCTGGAGCAGCTGGGCCTTCGACCCGAACGTACGGAACAGCGTGACTTCGTTGACGCCGGCCTCCATCGCGATGAGGCGCGTCGTCGCCCCGCGGAAGCCATACTGCGCATAGACGCGCGCCGCGGCGTCGAGTATGCGGTTCCGGATTTCTGGTGACATGGGCGCGAAGCTTAATGGCCCATGCCGCTGCAAGCAAGTAGGTACTTGCTTGCTACTGCTGTTTACCCCGTTACTATCAAACTCCACTTGTCCCACTGTCGCGCGACCGGACAATTGCCCGCTTGGACCTACGCTGATTAGGTCACCCAGCTGATTCGCTCACACACGCACGTGGCCCAACCCATTACCCGCCAAGCGTTTTGATCGCGGCGCTCGTCGCGGTTTTCATCCTGAGTGGCGCCGCTGGACTCATTTACGAGTCCATCTGGAGCCGCTACCTCGGTCTCTTCGTCGGACACAGCGCGTACGCCCAGATCATCGTCCTGGTGATCTTCCTCGGCGGAATGTCGCTCGGCGCGCACCTGGCCGGCCGCTGGTCGCACCGGCTGCGGTCACCGCTGCTTTGGTACGCTGGTGTCGAGGTCGCGGTGGGGATCCTGGCGCTCGCGTTTCACGACGTCTTTCTCGCGGTTTCGACCTGGGGGTACGACTCCGTCTTCCCATCGCTCAGTGGCCCGGCCTTGCTGACCGTGAAGTGGCTGATCGCCGGCGCGCTGATCCTCCCGCAATCGATTCTCCTGGGCGCGACGTTCCCGCTGATGAGCGCCGGTGTCATCCGGGTGGCGCGCGCGGCGGAGTCGCCCGGACACCTGTTGGGTCTCCTCTATTTCGCGAACAGCCTGGGCGCCGCGGGGGGTGTGCTTCTCGCCGGCTTCGTGCTCATCGCCACGGTCGGGCTCCCCGGCTCGCTCCTCATCGCGGGAGTCATCAACGTCGTCGCGGCACTCACGGTGTTTCTCATCGCACGGGCACACCAACGGCTGACCGCCGAAAGCGCGCCGGAGTCGGCCGCCGTCGTCCAGCCGGTGGCCGAGGCCGTGATTCCGCCTCAATGGCGCGCCTTGCTCGCCGTCAGCTTTGGAACCGCGGTCGCGTCGTTCATCTACGAAATCGCGTGGATTCGCATGTTGTCGCTCGTGCTCGGCAGCGCCACGCATTCGTTCGAGCTCATGCTCTCCGCGTTCATCCTCGGTCTCGCGCTGGGTGCGTTCTGGATTCGAAAGCGGGCGGATCGGCTCAGGGATCCCATGCGGTTCCTCGGGATCGTCCAGTGGACGATGGGGGTGCTCGCGGTCGCGACGCTGCCGCTCTATGTCGCATCGTTCGAGTGGGTCAGCACGGTGTTGCGGACTGTCCAGCAGAACGACAACGGCTACCAGGCCTTCCTGGTGTCGCGCTATGTGATCGCGCTGCTCATCATGTTGCCCGCGACGTTTTGCGCGGGGATGACGCTGCCGCTGATCACTCGGATGCTCATGCGCGGAGGCGGCGGCGAGCGCGCGATCGGCGCCGTGTATGCCGTGAACACGCTCGGCTCGATCCTCGGCGTCATCCTCGCCGGCTTGCTGCTGATGCCGGCACTCGGGCTCAAACGCTTGCTCGTGCTCGGCGCGGTGATCGACATCGTGCTCGGGGTCTGGTTGATCAGCCGGTCCAAGCCGCGCGAGCATGCCGCGGTTCCCGGAGCGCCGAGGTGGCGCCTGAACGCGGGCCGGTCCCTGGCGATGCCGGTGGTCGCCACAGCCGTGTTGCTCGCCCTCATCGCGATTGGCGCCCGGTTCGATCTCGCCAGGCTCACGAGCGGCGTGTACCGCCATGGCATCGTGGAACGGAGGGGAACCTACGAGTTCCCCTTCTATAAGGACGGGCGCACGGCGACGGTGAGCGTGCGTCGCACGCTCGACGGCTATCTGACGCTCGCGACCAACGGCAAGCCGGACGCCTCGATGGAACGGGAATGGATGGACACGGTCGTCACTCCGGGAGAGAACAGGCAGCTCTGGCGCGATATCGCGACGCAGCTGCTGCTGCCACTCATCACTCTGGCGCACGCGCCTCGCGCCGAGAACGTGGCGGTGATCGGACACGGCTCCGGCATGTCGTCGCACGTCCTGCTCGGCAGCCCGCACGTCAAGGAAGCCGTGACGATCGAGATCGAGCCGGAGATGATTAGGGCGTCGCGGCTCTTTCGTCCGGCGAACAGCCGTGTCTTCGACGACAAGCGCTCCACGTTCGTCATCGATGACGCGAAGTCCTATTTCGCCGCGACCGGACGCAGATTCGATTTGATCCTGTCGGAGCCGTCGAATCCTTGGGTGAGTGGCGTATCCGGCCTCTTCACGGAGGAGTTCTATACTCGCGTGAAGAAGCAGCTCGCGCCGAACGGCGTCTTCGGACAATGGCTGCACCTATACGAGCTGAGCGACGGGCTCGCGACGTCCGTGATCGCCGCGATCGACACCGTTTTTCCGTCGTATGAGGTGTTCTTCACCTCCAACTCGGACATTCTCGTCGTCGCGGCCAACGGCCCGGTTCCAGATCCACAGTGGAACGTGACCCAGTATCCGGGAATCGCGCGCGACCTTCGCCCGGTGGTGCCGCTCAGGGCGGAGTTGTTCGAGGCACTCCGACTGGGTGGCCGTGAGGTGCTGCATCCCATGGTGCTGGAGCATGGCTCAGCGAACTCCGACTTCTTTCCGGTGCTCGACCTGGGAGCGGAGCGCAAGCGCTTCCTGCACGAGAACGCCGACGGCTACATCGGACTGTCCGAGGGCCGCTTCGACGTGGTGGCCGCGCTGACCGGCCGGCGCGCGGGATTCGGCACGCTTGCCATTGCCGCCACACCCGAGATCCCCCGACCTGTGAACCTGTCGTTGGGAAGTCGACTTCGCGCGATGAGAACCGTGTCGCCCGCGACCGCCGCACAAATGCCTCGCGACGCCAGACTGGGCGCGGCGCTATACCGGATTGACGAATTGGAACGGATGACGTCCACGCCTCGCGCGCCCGCGGATTGGCATGCCTGGATGCAAGCCGTCCTTGCGGTCGATGAAGATCTGCACAGTGGAACCGCGGGCGTGGTGGATACGGCCTTCTTCCAGCGGATGCGCGGGTTCGTCGCCGCAACGGCGGGCCCTCTCGAAGCACGAGCCGCAATCGAATTCCTGGAGGGGATCGGGTCGTGGAATTGGCCCCAAGCCGCCGTCGCATCCAAGGCGCTGATCTCGTCGACCGACTCGATCTCGTGGATACCCGATGCATTGCTTCGCAACGGCGCCGCCGTGTCGTACATCAAGCTCCGGGATACCACCGGCGCCAAAGGCGTCCTTCAACAATTCGCGAAGCGGACGCGGGACGATCAGTTTCGCGAGCGAATGATCGCGGCGTACCTCGTCTACCAGGACTCTACGCTACGGCGGAGAAGGGGCTGGAAGTGAAGTGCCGGAGCACATCCGCGGGATCTTCATAGATCGCGATCGCGCCCCGAAGCGCGTCGGCATCCCAGCCGCCATCTACCTTTCTCCGCATGAACGACCGCCATTTACAAGGTTGGTGCCGCGTGCTGGCGGTGCTCTGGATCGCCGCGGTCATCGTCGTCTCCATCCAGGCGACGGTACATCACAACAACAACTTCGAAATCTTTCGAACCGCCTGGCGGAACCTGTCGGCCGGTCATGACCTGTACGCGGCGAACCCAAACCATTTCGATTTCTTCAAGTACTCGCCCACCTTCGCCCTGCTCTTCGCGCCATTCGCTGTGGTTCCCTTCGGGGTTGGCGTCTTCCTGTGGAACGCGTTGAATGCGGGTTCGTTGTACTGGAGCCTGGGCCGCGTGCTCACGACCGAGCAAGCCTTGGCCGCGAGAGCGATCGTGTTTCTGGACACCGTCGGCTCCATGCAGAACGTCCAGAGCAACGCTCTCAGCGCGGGGTTGATGATCCTGGCTTTTGCCGACTTGCAGCGGCGACAGGAGCTTCGGGCCGCGTTCGCCGTGGTGGCAGGAGCCCTCATCAAGATCTTTCCGATCGCGGCCGCGGCCTTCGCGATTTTCCGGCCCTACCGGCTGCCACGGTTCGCGATCTACTGCGTCGGGATTGGAATTGCCCTGCTTGCCGCACCGCTAGTCGTGCTGTCTCCCGCGGAGCTGGCGGAGCAGTACCGGTCGTGGGGCGCGATTCAAAAATCCGACGCGCTCACGCGCGGTTACTCGGTCATGGGGCAGCTGGAAGTCTGGTTCGGCGTGGCGTGGCCGAACTGGCCCGTGCAGTTGCTCGGAGCGGCTGTCCTGATCGCGCCGCTCACGCGGCTTTCGTCCTGGGGCCAGTCGCGTTTCCGCCTGTTGTTTCTCGCGTCGGTGCTGATGTTTTGCGTCCTGTTCAATCACAAGGCGGAAAGTCCGACGTTTGTCGTCGCGCTCGCGGGCGTCGCGATCTGGCTCGTGCTCTCGCCACGCACGCGAGGCTGGTGGGTGACTTTCGCCGTCGTGATAGTCGGAACGGTCTTGTCGTCGAGTGATGCAATGCCTGAAGTGCTCCAGGAGGGGCTGTTCGAGCCGTATCGGCTCAAGACCCTACCTGTGCTCCTGGTTTGGGTGATGACGCAGCTGGATCTGTGGGAGCGGGCGGAGCGGAAGGAGCATCAAACCGCGTCAGCTCCACTCCCAACGCTCGAATCCGGTGGGCCAGCTCCGGCGACGTGAGCGCCCGAACTTCGCGCTCGCGGGGGGCGCGATACGGATCGATCGCGGCGAGCTCCGGTGAGTCGTAGCCGGGATGCACCATGAGCTCCGTCGTGCCTGATGGAAGCGCGGCGACGAGAAACGCGATGTCTCGATCGAACGTGCGCGAGCCCATCGCGCCGATGCCCATGAAAGCGACGTCGTCGATCGGTTCGGCCCGCGCCAGCACGGCTCTCAGCAGCCGTGATGCGGCCAACGCGCGTGGACGTACCAACAGCATCCGCGACTCGTACGCGTGGCGTACGTGCCCAATGGCGCGGCTCCGCGCCGCGCGAACGACGGTGTCGTATATCCGAGGGAAACAGTGCGCATGCCGGTGCGAGTCGATATGCGTGACATGCAGGCCGAGCGGGGCGAGCAAGCTCTCCGCCCGGTCCAATTGTGCCTCCAGCTCGGCCTCGACGTCGCGCTCGACGAGCCGCCCGGTGAACGCTTTGAGCGCTAGCGCGAGCAACGGAAGAAACCGGCCGGTGCGCGGGTTTCGAAGGGTTGCACAGTCCGTGAGCGGCGAACCCGCGACGATGTTGAAATGCAGCCCCACGCTGGCCCCTCCACCGCGCGCGCGGAGCTCCCGCAGGCGGCGGACGGCGTCGGTTGCCGCGGGCATGTTCACCATGAGCGACGTCGACGTCACCACGCCTGACTCAATCGTCTCGATGATGCCCCGATTGACGCTGTCCGCGAGACCAAGATCGTCGGCGTTGATGACGAGCCGCTTGTGAATCACGTGGACTGCGGCGAGAGCTCCCGCGACTTCTGTCCGGCCGCCTGGGTGTATTCCCCGGTCCATCCACGCAAGCGAATGCGCGCCAGGTCGCTGGTCATTGTCACGGCATCGCGGATGAAGCGAACCGTGCTGGGCTCGTCGTCGTAGCGGAACCGAACGGGAAGTTGCTCGACGCGCAGCCCGAGCGAGCGCGCCACGAACAGACACTCGAGGTCGAACCCGAAGCCCGGAATCGACACGCGAGAGAATACGTCTCGCGTCGCGACCGCGGTATAGCCCTTCAGTCCCGCCTGCGTGTCGAGGACGCCCGGGAGCAGGGTGAGACGCACGAGCCGGTTGAAGGCACGACTCATGGCGTGGCGCGTGTAGAAATATCTGATGTAGTTCGAGGTCATCTCATACCGCGATTGCGGCAGGACGCGGCACGCGACCGCCACATCGGCGCCGCGATCCAGCGCCGCGACGATGCGCCACACTTCCTCGAGCGGGTAGGCGAGATCGGCGTCGGTGAAGACGCGAAAGCGCCCACACGCGGCCAGCATGCCCCGTTTGACGGAGTAGCCCTTGCCTCGGTTGCGATCGTTCCGGAGCAACCGCACTTCCTCCCGCTCCGCGAATCGCGAGAGGAGGAGCGACGCGCGCCGATCGCTGCCATGGTCGTCCACGAGAATCAGCTCGCAGCGTCGATCCGTCGCATCCAGAAATTCGCCGCACCCATCGAGCGTTCGCGCCAAGCTGCCGTTGCAGTGATGGACCGGGACGATCAGCGACACTTCGCGGTCGAGCGTCATGTTAGTGGCGTCGCTTGCCCCGTTGCTCGAATACGACAGCTCCATCCACGATCATGAACCGGATGATCCGATCTCGCTCGTTCTGAAACTCCTCTGCGCGATCGCGGTAGCGGTCGTTCGTGAGAACGCGCGCGTCCATCTCACGGGCAAAGGACAGAATAAAATAGTCGGCATCGGTTCCGGAAGGCGCCTGGTGGACGATGTTCTCGAGGCGCGCCACGCCGCGCTCCGTCGCGTGCGCGACATTCGACGCGTCTATCAGGACGGTTTTTTTGACGTCCATTGCCTCTGTTATGGCTTGGTCGGTGACGCGGCCGGGTCGCGAGACGCCATCGGCAGGGACCTGCTGAGCGAGATGGCCTTGTCGAGATGCTTCTGAAGAATCGGCACCGACTTCTCGATGAACTGCTTCGTCGCTGGACTCCTGGTCGCGGCGAGGGCGCGCGCGCTGTTTTCCATCGCGGCGCTGTGCATCGCGATCGCGTAGTCGACGTATTTCCGATTCCATTGGGCGCCGGTGGGGGTGGCGTCCAGACTGTCGCGTATTTCCGCCGGCGGAGCATCGGGAGCCGCTCGCGGAGGCTCTGAGGCGATTCGGAGCCCTTGGGCGAGGGCAGCCGCGTCCCTGCGGAGCGCGTGGTGTTCGCGCATGATCATACGTCCGAAATCCTTCACCTCGGACGAGCTTCCATTGGTCGCGCCGAGCGCCCCCAGTGCGCTGTCGGCGGCATGGGTGTGCTCCAGGAGACCTATGACTTGCGACTCGCTCATCGAGGCGGCCGCGACCGCGGCGATGCTGTCGCGGCGTCCCGCCGTGTCCGCCTGGCGTTCCGCGGCTTCAGAACCCTGTGATGTACAAGCCGCGACCGCGCACATGAGCAGCGCGCAGGAGATTCGCATCTGTTTTCCTCGAGGTTTCTAGCGGCCTCAAGGTTTGCAAAAAGCGTACTTGTTGTGGGCCGATGCTAGGTGCCAGAGACGATCGTGAACGTCACGGTCCTCGCCGCCGGTGCGCTCATTTGAACGGCCGGCGTGGCACTCAGGCGATACGTGATCGGCAACGACGCGGACGCGGTACCCGAGATCCCCGTGACCACGTCGGAGGCGGCAGAGCTCAGCGAAACAGTGCCAGCGCTCGCGGCTCCCGCTGGTGCGGCGAGCGACACCTCCAGCGTCACTCCGGCAGGCAACGTCTGGTCGAGGGAGGCGGTGATCTTCTGATTCGACTCGTTGGTCGTGACGGCGTAGCTCGTCCCGCCGGCGGTCACGCTGGTTGGGGCGGAGCCGGCCGTCGCCGAATTGATGACCATGGGAGCCGGGGTGCCGGTAACGCCGATTTGATTGATCGCGTTGACCTGGAACCGCACGACCTGCGTCGCGGTCTGGGCCGAGGACTCCGATGCGATTCCGCTCGCAACCATACCAACCGAAAAGCCCAGATACCCCAGACGCATGGTCTGAGTATCGGCAAGATCATCCTTTCTGTCTACCTGACAACCGACATGTAGAATGAGGCAACACCGCTTGCCGCGGATGGGCGCGGAAAGTTCCTTCTGCGACCGCTCGTTTACCGAAAGCGTACCGTAAATCGCGAGCCTACACCGATTTCGCTCGCCGCGGTCAGCCGACAGCCCATGGCGTCACACAAACCTAGCGCCAGCGTTAGACCCAGCCCCACGCCGGAGTGGCGCGAACTCCCCTCCACCTGCTCGAACGACATGAAGATCTGATCGAGCCGGTCGGCGGGAATGCCGATTCCCGTGTCCGCGATGATGAGACGCGAGGGGCGTTTGGTATCTGCCTCGGTTACGAGCGTGACTTTGATCGAGCCTTTCCCGGTGAACTTGACCGCGTTGTCTACCAGGTGCCTGAGCACCTGCTCGAAACGAGCCGCGTTCAACGGTATGGTTGGCGCGGACTCGGGCAGTATGGCGAAGAGTCGAAGGCCCTTGGCTGCGGCTCTGGACCGGTACTGTTCCACGACGCGAGCCGCCACGGCCACCACGTCCGTATCCGATACGTCGACCGTGATCTCGCCGCGCTCGATGGGCGATTGGGGGAAAACGATTGGAGTCATTGGAGGTACTCGCGTCGGAACCGCCATGGCCGCGCCCCACTGCCATCCGGCCGGCAGCAGGGCGACGGCGCATCCTTGGCGAAGTGCCTAACCGAGTGTTGAGTCGTGCTTAGGTGCCACCCGTGATGGTGTACGTCACGGTGCGGGTGGTCGACGAGACCACACCAGCCGCCAGCGTCGCGTCCAAGCTGTACGTCGCGCCGATCGCGCTTTGCGCATGCTTGGTGATGCCGGTCACGAGGTCGACCGCGGTGGTGCTGAGCGACAGGGCACCGTTGCTCGAGCCAACCGATGGAGCCGAGAGGTCGACCGAGAGCGTAAGACCAGCCGGCATGTTGGAACCGATGCTCGCCGTGATCTTGGCACCCGTCTGGTTGGTCGTCACCGCCCACGTCGCCGCGGCGGTCGCGCTGGTCGGGTTACTGCCCGCCGTCGCCGTGTTGATCACGAGCGAGGGGCTGCCCGAGAATGCGATCTGATTGATAGCGTCCACCTGGAAGGTCACGACCTGGTTGGACGTTTGGGCCGAGGCAACCGAGGCACTAGCCAGAAGCGCCATCGTCGCCAGGATGCGTCTTTTCATTTGAGTTCTCCGGCATCGAAGAAGGGTTGTACTTCAGCGTGCACATGAAGACTGTCCCTCCATCGATTACGGGATGCTGTCAGCAGAATGACAGTTTCGTCATTCGTCAGTCCTGGCGCTGATTCGGCTTGATCGTCTTCGTGGCGCCGGGTTTCGGTGGGCTCTTCGGGTCCGCCGTGGTGGGACGGAGCTCCTGGCCATCGCCGATCAGCTGAACCTCGCGACGACGCGGGATCAGGCGGAATGCGAGCGCCCTCGATTCCTCGGGCGCGAGCTGCAGCTCGATGCGGTCCGGGTCGAATCGATGAAACGCCGGAGCGTCGCCGCGAATCGTGATAACCCACGTCCCCGGCGGCACGTCGGTGAACGAGACTTTGCCGTCCTCGCCCGTCGTGCGATAGAGCGTGTCGCGCTCACCAGCGAGCACCAGACTGGCATTGACAACCGACCCGGCGTCCGCGAGCGAATCAGGCGCACCGGCGATGCCGGTGCGGACGCTGCTGAAGCGCCGGACGACGACGTCGACGCGGGCGCTCCGTGCGATCGCCAGCTTGAACGTCGTGGGCCGCGCTTGCGTGCTGTCCACTCGCAACGTCGGATCACCCACGAACACGGCATCGGCAAACGACGTCTCCTGAGACATCGACACACGGTGCTCGCCCCCAGGAACACCGCCGAACGCCACCTGCCCTTGAGCGTCGGTGATCGCGACCTGGGGGCCCAGTCGTACGAGAGCCCCCGGAACGCCACGGCCCGTGCTAGCGTCCACGACGCGCCCGAAGACCCGACCGGGCGTGCGAAGCCGCGAGACCGGTAGTCGCAGCGGAACACCGTACTCGAGATATGCCACGCTGTGGTCAGCGGTGGAGATACTGCCGCCGCCGAGAATCCGCGCGCGCAAGGTCACGGTGGTGCCATTGGGCAAGTGATGCGAGACCAACGCGTCGAGTTGCGAGTGCACACCTGCGTCCGCCGTTCGCAGACGCGTCGCGTAACCCTGAAGCGAGATGTTGGTCGTACGGCTCACTCTCAGAGTTGCGTCGCCACCGATCGTGTTGCTGCCATCGGTACCCTTGGTGATCGAGCCCCCGCTGTAGCGTTCGGCCCAGAAGGCGACCGCGCCACGCTCGAACGAGTGGCGGGTGCCGATCGAGACCTCCGAATAGAGCGTCGACGCTTGGTTTGCGTTCGTGGCTTGTCCCACCTCCGATTCGAGCGACAGCAGACCGAACCTCAGGTCATGGTCAGCCCGCGCGCGAAGGCGGCGCTCTTGGCCCTCCTGCTCGACGCCTGAGATGACGGTACCGCGTATGACCGATCCGAGCTCCAGCGTGTATCGATCGTGCAGTGTCGCCGAAACGGTGCCGAGGTCGAGTCGCTCGATGTAGGGCACGCCCGTCGAGCGGCTTAAATCCGTACGATGCCGGCTGCCGCTCGCCGCGAAGGACACGAGATCCAAATGATGCGAGCTCGCGGTCACATACGTGTGTTCCGATCCGCGCTGCGACCCGGCGAACGCGGTGTCCGCGTGTTGATGGCCGGCATCGTAGGAGAATTGGGACGCCGTGCCGCTGAGACGGAGCGCGCGAGCCATGCCGCTCCCCGAGGCGTTGTCGCTCCGCGCGACTTCGACGTCGCCACCGTAGGCTTCGCGGTAGAACGACGCGACGCCGCTGGCGACGCGTCCGGCAAGTCCGCCACCCGCGCGATCGACGACGTTCAGCGCCACACGAGCGGCCTCGAATGGGCGCGCGCTCAGGAACGCGCCGGTCTCGGTGCCCTTTTCCGGCACGCGGCGAAAGTGCTGACCATACGCACCCGCCGAGAACGCGCCGCGAGTACCGTCGGCTCCGACGCCGAAGCCTGGCTGCGCTCCCCCCGTCAGCGGCGAAAGTATGAATAGCTGATCGCCCAGTCGGGCGCGCCAGCTCGGCGCCCTCAGCTCCGCGCGATACTCATCGCGCTCTCCGAACGCGGCGAACGGGCCCGTCGGCCCGCGGAAGAGGAAGGCGACCTCCGTCGAGCCGCCATCGCGCACCACGCCGCGACCGAAGATCTCGAAGGGCGAGACGCCATCGGAGCTCGCCGCGCGCAGGTTCACCCGCGTGGGCACCTTGAGATACTCCTCGATTTTCCGGCCTGGCTCGGGCACGATGGTGACGCGCGCGGACGCTTCCGTCGGCGGCGAGGCGCCTCCCCCACTGCCAGCATCCGTCTCCGTCGCCACGATCTCGAGGACATCGTCCATCGCGGCGTGCAGGCCGCTCGGCGTGCGCACGCGCGCGCGCACGACCCGCGATTCCTCGGCGTTGAGTTGGACCGTCGCGTCGCTCAGCGTCGCAGCGCCCAGTGAGCTGCGCGCCGAGAGCCGAACGACCGAGGGCGAATTCCCACGGTTGCGCACGAGGAATCCGGCGTCATACGTCTTCCCCGAGACGACGAAGCCCGGCCGGTCGAGCAGCCCGACTTCGAGCGCGTGTCTGGGCGGAACGAGCACGACGATCGAGTCCATGATGCCATTCGGATCTGCTTGTCCGGTGACCCGGACGCGGATCGGATACACCCCCGCCACGGCGCGCGCGGGAACGACCACGCTCAGCATCAGCATCTCGGTGGAGCGGGGCTGTATGGCGAACGAAGCGCCGCCCATGAGGACGGCCCAATCGGTCGGGACTTCGACGTGCGGCATCACCTGCACGGTGTCTGCTCGCTGGTTCGAGATCGCGAACGCGGCGGTCACCGTGGATCCCGCCCTGATCGTGTCACGGCGGGTCGCGCGAATGCGCAATCCGTCGTTCTGGGCATGCGCTGTCTCCGGCGCGCCGAGCGTCACGAATGTGGCAAGGGCAACGGAGAGCGCGCGGCGCACGCTGGTCGCGTCAGAACTTCAGCGTGAACTGCGACGCGAAGACCGCGTCTTCGCCGGAGTCGGCGAACACGATTGCGCGATAGGTGCCCGGCGTGAGCGTGCCCAGGGCGAATACCTGTCTCAGCGACGTGCCCGGATACAGGAGGCCGCGCTCCTGTCGTGTGTTGGCGCGGAGCGACCCCTGTTCGTCGTACACCTCGATCCACAGCGCCGGACGATAGGCGCGCTCGCCCACGTTTTTCACCTCGAGCTCGAACGTCTGCTGGCCCGTCGTCGTGTCGGTCAGGAGCTTCGAGTTGGCGAAGCTCACCTTTCGCGAGCCCGACGTGCGGATGTGCGTCGCGACCTGAACGCCATAGCGCACCACGGCGCCGATGCCGACCTGCGGGCGTCCGCCGGAGGAACGCCCCGCTTCAGTCGGGGTGCCTTCCACCATGATCGCGCTCCAGTACGTGCCGGCGAGCGAATCGGCCGGGACCTTCACCACGTAGGTCACGGTCATTTCACTCGACGGCGGCACCAACAGGGACCGCACCGTGGGGGTGATCCACTTCGCGTTGGAGCGCTCGGTGGTGCCCGGGTCGCTGAAATGCGAAGTGCCGTCCGCAAAGAAGAGGTAGTCCGTCTGATAGATGCGTACGGGCTGGTCTTGTTGCGTGAGGTTTCGAACGACGATCGTGCCGGTGTAGCTCTCGCCCGGGGCCGCCGTGCGCTCCTCGACGGTGCTGCCGACGACGGCGATCTGCGCTCCGGAGCTGGCCGGCAGCGCGAGCGCGATCACGGCCGCCGTCCAGGCGATGTGGGAATGAGTTTTCATAAGGCTACGGGAAGCGAATGATGGTGAGCGTCACGATGCGGCTGCTCGACGTGACAACGCCGGCGGCGACCGTCGCGCTGAGCTCGTAGGTGATGCCCTGCGTTGAATTGGTATTGCGCGGAATTCCCGTCACGACGTCCCGGGCTGTCAGGTCGAGCGCTACTGGTCCGATCGACGTCGCGCCGGTCGGTGCCGCAAACGTGGCCGTAAGCGTGACGTCCGCCGGCATCGCGGCATTGAGCTGCGCCGTCACCTTGTACGTTCGATTCGGAGCCGGCGTCGTCACCGTGTACGTCGTGCTGCCATTGGTCACCGCGATCGGTTCGGAACCAGCGACCGCGTTGTTGATTCTGAGAAGACCCGGATTGCCCGACACGGCGATGGTTTGCGCGATCGCCGCTCTGCTGCCCGTGAGCAGCAGAGCGGCGATCAGCCAACTCCGGGACTGAGTCAGTATGACCCCCATCGGATGCTTAGGTGCCGCCGGTGATGGTGTACGTCACCGTGCGAGTGGTCGAAGAAACCACGCCCGCCGCGGCGGTCGCGGTCAACGAGTACGTGACACCGAGTGCGCCTTGCGCAAGCTTGGTAATGCTCGTCACGAGATCGGTCGACGTCGTGCTCAGGGCCTGCGAACCAGCGCTCGCCGCGCCGGCGGGCGCCGAGAGATCGGCCGACAGCGTGAGACCAGCCGGCATGTTGGAGCCGATGCTCGCCGTAATCTTGGCACCCGTCTGGTTCGTGGTCACGGCCCATGTCGCCGCGGCGGTCGCGCTGGTCGGATCGCTGCCCGCCGTCGCCGCATTGATCACCAGCGAAGGGCTACCCGCGAACGCGATCTGATTGATGGCGTCAACCTGAAACGTTACGGTCTGGGTGGCGGTCTGCGCGGCCGCGGCGCTCGCAGCGCCAGCTAACAGGGCCATCGTCGCCACAAGCTGTCTGGTATTCATTGTTGGATCTCTGGGAGGAGGTGCTACTCTGTGGTGCGCCTGAAGAGTGTCCCTCCCGCGATTACACGAGGCTTGCGCCCAAATTACGCTTTCGTCATTTAACTGCCGGTATGCGGGCACTTTTGGTCGAAGACGATGTCACAATGGCTCTCCTGATTCGGCAAGTGCTGGAGCAGGAAGGGTTTGCCGTGGACCACGCCGCCACCGGTAACGATGCCCAGACGCTCGCCTTCGTAAACGATTACGACGCCTTGGTTCTCGATCTGGCATTGCCGGACCGGAACGGCCTTTCGGTTCTGCAAGCACTCCGAAAGGAAGGACGATCCACCCCGGTGATCGTCCTGACGGGCTCTGACGACTCCGCGACCACGGTGCGGGCCCTCGACGCGGGCGCCGACGACTATGTCACGAAGCCGGTCGTCGTCGACGAGTTCCGCGCGCGCATGCGGGCCTTGGTGCGTCGCGGCGGCGCCACGCGCACGGAGCAACTCGCCTGCGGGAATCTCGTGCTCAATCGCTTGACACGTGAGGTCTATGTCGCCGGCAAGGAATGCATGCTCACCGCGAAGGAGTTCCAACTATTGGAGCACTTCCTACTGCACCAGGCCAATGTGGTCACTCGCACACAATTGCTCGAGAAAGTGTGGGACATGAATTTCGATCCGGGTTCGAACGTGGTGGACGTCCACGTCGCTCGATTGAGAAAAAAACTTGGCAAAGCGGGCGCGGACATGAAAATCAGCGCACGCCGCGGCATCGGTTTCGTTCTCACATCGCCATAGGAAGCGTGCCGCTGGCAGCTAGCGCTTGCTCGTCCACTCCGCGGTGTGAAAATGCACGGAGCGCGGCGCCAGCTCGCCCTTCCCGGCCATGTACTCCTTCCACGTCGTGGACGGGAACTCGTTGGGCACCTCTTCCATCGTGATGCAATTGTCCACCGGGCACACCTGACTGCACAGATTGCAGCCGACGCAGGCTTCTTCGATTATCTCGACGACCGGATTGCCGTTATTTCGTTCGTGACGACGGATGGCTTGATGGGCGCCGTCCTCGCACGCAGTCCAACAGAGCTGGCACCCGATGCACTTGCCCTGGTCGATGCTCGCGACCAGGTGGTAGTTGAGATCGAGCTCTTCCCATTTGGAGACGTTGGGAACGGCGCGGCCGCGGAAATCCTCGAGACGGCGATGGCCGCGTTCATCCATCCAATTACTCAGGCCGTCCGCAAGATCTTCGACAATTCTGAAACCGTAGTGCATCGCGGCCGTGCAAACCTGAACCGTTCCGGAGCCGAGTGCGATGAACTCGGCGGCGTCCTGCCAGCTCGCGATTCCGCCGATGCCGGAGACGGGAATCTTGACTTGCGGATCGCCGGTGACCGCGGACAGCAAATGCAGAGCGATCGGCTTCACCGCGGGTCCGCAGTACCCGCCATGACTTCCCTTCCCGTGCACGGATGGTCGTGGCGAGAAGGTCTCCAGATCGACGCTGACGATCGAGTTGATCGTGTTGATGAGTGACAGCGCGTCGGCCCCGCCTTTCACCGCCGCGCGCGCGATATATGTCACGTCGGTCACGTTCGGCGTGAGCTTCACGATGACGGGGATCGTCGCGACTTCTTTCACCCATTCGACGATCTGGCAGGTGTAGTCGGGCACCTGTCCGACAGCGGCCCCCATCCCACGCTCGCTCATACCGTGCGGACATCCGAAGTTGAGCTCGAACCCGTCGACGCCAGTGTCTTCCGTGCGCTTCACGATCTCGTGCCATGCTTCGCGTCTGCTTTCGACCATGAGCGACGCGATGACGGCGTTCTTCGGATAATTGCGTTTGACCTCGGCCAACTCTTTGAGGTTGTCCTCGACCGGCCGATCGGAGATCAGCTCGATATTGTTGAAGCCGACCATGCGGGTCTTGCCGAGGTCGATCGAGCCGTACCGGGAATAGACGTTGATGATCGGCTCACCGATCGTCTTCCATATCGCGCCGCCCCAGCCCTCGTCGAAGGCTTTCGCGACCTGGAGGTACGTGTTCGTTGGCGGGCCGGAGGCGAGCCAGAATGGGTTCGGGCTCTTGATGCCCGCGAAGTCTACGGAAAGGTCAGCCATTTCCACCGCCTAGGAGACTCGCTCCCAATCAAAGATCGAAGACTTGAACCACTGCTGCATTACTTGCTCAATAGCTCATGTATCTGCCGAGCGGCCTGCACTCCATCAGCAGCCGCGTTGACGATCTCAGCGCCACCGGTCATGCAATCACCGCCGACGAGAACTTTTGGGTTGTCGCTCACCATCCGCGAGCCCTCGACGTGAAGACCGAGCGCCTTTGCCAGATCATCCCGTGGCGTTTGGCCCAGCGCGCGGAGAATCGTGTCGCACTCGATCACGTGCCCACTGTCGGGCACTTCACGAAATAGCCGCTTTCCGTCCGGTCCAGGCGCCCCGACTTCGCTGCGCACGCATTCGAGGCCTGTCACGCGATCCTTTCCTTTCACGGCCTTCGGAACGGTGTGGAAGCGGAACTCGCATCCGTCGTGCTTCGCCAGCTCGTACTCGTATTCGTACGCCGACATGTCTTCGGGACCGCGGCGGTAGACCAGCGTCACCCGCTCCGCACCCAGCCGTTTGGCTTGGGTCGCCGCGTCGATCGCGGTATTGCCAGCGCCGATCACGACGACGTGGCGGCCGATGCGCGTCTCCCGGTGCGGATTGCTCTTGAGATGCTCGATGAAGACGAGGGCGTCGGAGACACCGTGCAGGTCTTCGCCGGGGATGCCCAGGCGGCGCGTCGCTCCCAATCCGATGGCGACGAACACCGCGTCGAAATCGTTCTGCAGTTGCCGCATGGAGACGTCGGTGCCGACGCGCACACCCGTTTTGACCTCGACGCCGAGGTCGAGCACCATCTTCGCTTCGGCAAGGGCGAGCGGCAGTCGCATTTTATACTCGGCAATTCCGAAACTATTCAACCCTCCCGGACGGTCTTTCTCCTCGAAGATCGTGACGGCGTAGCCGAACCGGCGGAGATCGCGCGCGCAGGACAGACCCGCGGGACCCGCGCCGACGATTGCCACGCTTTTGCCGTTCGCCGGACCGGCGCTGAACGGTTGATAGTCGTGCCCCAGCGCCCAATCGGTGGCGTGTCGCTGCAGCAGCGCGATCTTGATCGGCTGCTCGTCTCTGTCATTGAGGACGCACGCGCCTTCGCACAGGACGTCCACCGGGCAGGCACGCGCGCACGAGTGGCCCATCGGGTTGGCATCGAGAATGACCCGCGCGGAGCCGCGCATATTGCCGGTCGCGATTTTGTGTATGAAGCTCGGGACGTCGATGTGCGTCGGACATGCCTGCGTGCACGGGGCGTCGTAGCAGTAGAGGCACTTGTTGGCCTCCAGGAGCGCGGCGTCCGGAGTCAGCGCCGGCGCGATCTCTGCGAAGTTTTTCTCGAGCTGCTCGGGCGGCAGCGTCGGAACGGGATCGCCCGCCGCGTAGACGACGGCCGGCCGAGACGCGCTAGTTGCCGGCATTCGCCGCCCCGGAGAGCGGGCGGGACGTCAGTCGCATCCCGGCGACGTACACGATTGCCGCGAGCGCGAATCCCACGAACCACGCCCAGTTGTAGATGGCGCTCCAAAACGGCGACGCGACGATCACACCGAGCGCGCCAAGGAATCCCGGAACGTTCGGCGCGATGCCAAGAATGAGCGCGACGATCGCGACCCGGTTGACGCCGTTCCAATACTCATACTCGGCGCCGCGGCGATACAGCGCGTCGACATCCAGCGTCTGTCGGCGCAGGAAGAAATAATCGGCGATCATGATACCCGCGACCGGTCCGAGCAGCGCGCCGTAGCCGATCAGCCACGTGAAGATGTACGCCGCGGCGTCGTTGTAGAGCTTCCACGGCATCATGAGGATGCCGATGAACGCGGTGATCAGCGCGCCTTGCCGAAACGAGATTCGATGCGGCGCGAGGTTGCTGAAACCGTTGGCGGGCGCGACGACGTTGGCCGCGATGTTCGTCGTGAGCGTCGCGATCGTGAGGCCCAGCATCGACAACGCGATCATGAGCGGGCCACCGATCCGCGCCAGCAGCGCGACAGGGTCCGAGATTCGCTCGCCGAAAATCACCGTCGTCGCGTTGGTGACCGCGGCGCCGATGAAGGCAAAAAGCGCCATGCTGATCGGGAGGCCAAGGGCTTGTCCGACGACCTGGTCCCGCTGGCTGCGCGCGTGTCGTGAAAAGTCGGGGATGGAGAGCGCCATCGTGCCCCAGAAGCCGACGGCGGACGTGAGGCCCGCGCCAAACATGGCGGTGAAGCCGGCTCTCGTCGGGGCCCCGGCGGACGCGGCGGGCGTCTGAAGCATCGCGCCCAAACCGCCGGCCTGGCTCCAGGCCCATGCGAACAAGGCCGCACCGACGACCAGCAGAAACGGCGAACCCCAGGTCTCGAGAATCTTGATGGATTCCATGCCGCGCAGAACGATCCAGACCTGAACGGCCCAGAACAGCATGAAACACAGGAACTCGCCGGTGCCGAGTCCCATGAACGCCGGCAGTAGCCGCGGCAGCGACGCAATCCCGGGCCACACCGCCTCCAGCAGCTTGAAGATGGCCCATCCACCAATCCACGTCTGGATTCCAAACCAGCCGCACGCGACGATCGCGCGCAGCAACGACGGAAGGTTGGCTCCCCGCACGCCGAATGCGGCGCGCGCCATCACGGGAAATGGAATGCCGTATCGCGTGCCCGCGTGGGAGTTCAGAGCGATGGGGATCAACACGATGAGGTTGCCGAGCACCACGGATCCGACGGCCGCCTGCCATGACCAGCCGCGATCCACCAGACTCGAGGCCAGCGTGTAGGTGGGAATGCAGATCGCCATCCCGATCCAGAGCGAAGCGATGTGCCACCAGTTCCACGTCCGCCGTTCCGGATCGACAGGCGCGAGGTCGGGGTTCGTGAGCTGCATGTCGTACCGCGGCGCCTTCCGTTCCGCCGTCGGATACGTCATCCAGTCGGGTTTGTCCGTCGTCTGTGGCATCAGGTCTCGGCGAGTGCCTTGTCCAGCCGCGCCATCGCGTCATCCACTTCGCTGGCTGAGATCAACATCGACGGCGCCATGCGAATCACGTTGCCGTACAGCCCGCCCTTCCCGATGAGCAAGCCCTGCTTCTTGGCCGCCTCGAGAAGCTTGGTCGTACGCTTGGGCGCCGGCTCCTTGGTCTTGCGGTCTTCGACGAGCTCGATGCCCTGCATCAGGCCCATGCCACGGACGTCGCCAATGACCTTGTACTTGTCTTTCAGCGCGAGCAGGTGATCGCGCAGCTGCTTGCCCCGATCCGCGGAGCGCTTGGGCGTATTCTCGCGCTCCATGACGTCGAGCGTCGCTTCCGCCGCGCTCATGCTGATGGAGCTTCCACCAAAGGTAGAGATGGTCAGTCCGGTGAAGGCGTTCGCCACCTCTTCCGTGGCGATCGTGCCACCCACGGCAAAGCCGTTGGCGATGCTCTTGGCGAACGTCATGATCTCCGGCTCGACACCCCAGTGCGAGATGCCGCACCAATGATCGCCAGTGCGACCAAACCCCGTTTGCACTTCATCGCAGATGAAGATGCCGCCGTACTTCCGCACGATCCCAACAGCAATCTCGAAATACTCTTTGGGCGGCGTAATGAAACCACCGACGCCCTGGATTGGTTCGGCGATGAACGCCGCGGGCTGCCCCGTCGTCTCGGTCCGAATCAAGTCCTCGATGTCATTCGCGCACTTGATGCCGCAGGCGCCGTTGTCGTACTCCAGGCCGAAGGGGCAGCGGTAGCAATACGGCGACATCGCGTGTTTGATCCCCGCCATTTGCGTCGGGATGAGGCGCCACGGCGCGTGCCCCGTCAATGACAGCGCGGTGAGACTACGGCCGTGGTAGCCATGCCGCAGCGCGATGATCTCCTGTTTCCCCGAGTAGATCTTCGCGAGCAAGATCGCGGTCTCGTTGGCCTCGGTCCCGCTGGTCGTGAAGAAGCTCTTCTTGAGCTTCCCCGGCGTGATCTTCGCCAACTTCTCCGCGACGTTCACGATTCCCGCCGTCGGATACAGCGTCGACGTGTGGCCGAGCTGCTCGAGCTGATCCTGGACGCGCGTGACGACTTCCTCATTGCAATGGCCCAGACCGAGCGTGAGGATGCCCCCGAAGAAGTCGAGGTACTCTCGGCCATCGGCGTCGCTCACCACGGCGCCTTTGCCTTTCGTGATGACGATCGGCTCTTCGTAGTAGTTCGCCACGCAGGGGAACAGGAATTCCTTGTGCTTCGCGCGAACTTCTTTGGCGCTCACGCTCTTCCCTTGATGCGTCCCACGTGACTCGTGCGCGCTGAGTGGTGTGCCTGGTGCGCCGGTGGTTGCCTTAGCCATGCGTCGCCTCGCGTTTGATGAACTGCCCGCGTCCGATCGTTCCCACGAACTTGCCGTTCCGCGCCTGGACCTCGCCGCGAACCGTGACTACGCTCGGCCGTCCGATCCGCTCCCACCCTTCGTACGCGCTGTAGTCCGCCTTGGAGTAATTCTCGGCGTGATTGAACTTCCCGCGGAACTTCGGGTCGTACACGACGAGATCGGCGTCGGAGCCGATTTTGATCGTGCCCTTTTTTGGGTACAGACCGAAGATGCGCGCCGCCTGCGTGCTGCACGCGTCGACCATGTCGTTGAGCGACAGCCTGCCGGTGGCGACGCCGAACGTGTGCACGAGATCGATGCGCTCCTGGATCGTCGGAATTCCATTCGGGATCTTCGTGAATGCTTCAATCCCCATCTTCTTCTGCTCCTCGAAGGTGAACGGCGCGTGGTCCGTTCCGATCGTGCTGATCGAACGCGACTTGATCCCGTTCCAGAGAACGTCCTGGTGCCGTTTCTCGCGCAGCGGCGGCGACATGACGTACTTGGCTCCTTCGAAGTCGGGAAGCGCGGCGTAACTCTCGTCCAGCACCAGGTGAGGCGCCACCGCTTCGATCCACACGTCCACACCGCGGTAGCGCGCGCCGAGCGCTTCGCGAACGGCATCATCGCACGACGTGTGCACCGTGTAGACGTGCGCGCCCGTGAGGGCGGCGAAGCTGCAGATGTGGTGCACGCCCGCGGCTTCGACGACGGGGGGACGCGACGGCCCGTGCCACTCCGGCCCGGTGCGCGAAGCCGCGAGGAGGGAGCGCTGCATCGCATCGATGGCTTCGGCGTTCTCGCAGTGTGCCGTCGTGATGACGCCGAGCGATTTCGCCAGGGTCATCGCGGCGTAGAGATGCTCGTCGGAGAGGTCCAGCGCGCCTTTGTACGCCAGGAACACTTTGAATGACGCGACGCCGTCCTTCACGATTCTGGTGAACTGTTCGCGCACCTTGCTGTCGAAGCGCACGACCGACATGTGGAACGAGTAGTCCACCGCCGCTCTGTTCCTGGCCTGCGACTTCCAGAGCTGGTACGCCTCCCACGGCTCGTCCTTCGGGCCGGGACAGATCATCTCGATCAGCGTGGTCGTGCCACCCGCAAGCGCCGCTTTGCTCGCCGATTCGTAGTCGTCCGCCGCGAACGTGCCCATGAAGGGGAGGTAGATGTGCACGTGCGGATCGATGAAGCCGGGAAACACGTACTTGCCGCGCGCGTCGATGACTTCGGTCTTTTTCGGGAGCTTGCTCTCGTCGATCGACTTTTCGATGCGCGTCATCGTTTCGTCCGCGCAGTAGATGTCCGCGCGGTAGTCGTCCGTGGCGGTGATAATGCGGCCGTTCTTGATGAGCAGGGGCATGATTGGGTGCCGGCCTACGGTCGGAGAACCGCCGCGCTGCGCCCGGAGAAGTGCCGGCCTACGGCCGGATTTGTTACAGGGTGCGTCGGCCGAAGGCGGCGGTTGTCCGTGCCGAAGGCGCGGCGGTTATCCGCGCGACGCGCGGCAGTTCTCCGCCGAAGGCGGCATTTCACGGCAACTGCTCGGACATGGCGCCATACGTATCGGGGCGGCGATCTCTGAAGAACTGCCACGTGCGCCGCACTTCCTCGATCATCGACAGGTCCATGTCCGCGACGACGAGCTCGTCCTGATCCTCGCTGCCGACCGCGAGAAAGTTTCCGCGCGGATCGACGAAGTAGCTCGTGCCGTAAAACTTGCCGATGTTCCAGGGGGCTTCGGTGCCGACGCGATTGATGCAGCCCATGAAATAGCCGTTGGCGACGGCATGCGCGGGTTGCTCGAGCTTCCAGAGGTACTGAGACAGCCCCGCGACAGTAGCGGATGGGTTGAAAACAATCTCGGCGCCGTTGAGCCCAAGGAGCCTGGCGCCTTCCGGGAAGTGACGGTCGTAACAGATGTAGACGCCGATGCGAGCGTAGCGCGTTTGGAACGTCGGGTAGCCGAGGTTTCCCGGCTTGAAGAAGTATTTCTCCCAGAAACCGTTCGTGTGCGGGATGTGGTTCTTTCGGTACTTCCCGAGCAAGCGTCCGTCCGCGTCGATCACCGCGGCGGTGTTGTAGTAGACGCCCGGCATCTCGCGCTCGTAGATCGGTACGACGATCGCCATCGCGTATTTCTTCGCGTACCGCTGCATCGTCTTCACGGTCGGGCCCGGGATCGGCTCGGCGATGTCGCACCAGCGTGAGTCCTGGCTCGGACAGAAGTACGGCCCGTTGAAGATTTCCTGAAGACACAGGATCTGCACACCGCGCTTCCCCGCTTCGTTGACCAGCGGGATGTGCTTGTCGAGCATCGCCTGGGCGACTTGTGCGACCGGCGCGTCGATGTCGTTCAGCGGGTTGGACATTTGAATGAGCCCGCCTGTGACAACTGAACTGCGGACACTGGGCTTACTGCGGACATCACGGCGAACCTCCGTTCCGCCTTTCCGCCCGCCCCTATGTCCGCTCTTATGTCCGCCGTTTGGTTTTTTCATGTCCATCTCGAGATCACGACTTTCTTGTCCGTGTAGAACTCGACCGAATCTTTCCCGTGCGCCTTGAGGTCCCCGAAGAACGAGCCCTTCGTGCCGCCGAATGGGAAGAAGGCCATTGGGGCAGCGACACCGATGTTGACGCCGATCATGCTCACGCCCACCCGATAGCGAAACTCGCGCGCCGCCCTTCCACTCATCGTGAAGATCGAGACCGCGTTGGCGAACTCGCTCCCGTGCACGCGATTGATCGCGTCGTCGAGCGTTTCCGCGTATGACACCGTGGCGACCGGGCCGAAGATCTCTTCCCGTCCGATTTTCATGGACGGATCGACCTGATCGAAAACCGTTGGACCCACGAACGCGCCTTTGGGATACTGGGGAACTGACGCGGTGCGCCCGTCCACCTCGAGCTTGGCGCCCTCGCTGACCCCACTCTCGATGTAGCTCAGCACCTTTTCTTTATGCTTCTGCGAGACGAGCGGTCCCATGCTGACTCCCGCGTCCAGGCCGTAGCCAAGCCGGAGGCTTTTGGCGGCTTTGGACAGTTTGTCCTTGAGGGGCTCGTAACTCTTGCCGGTGCCGACGATCACGCTGCCGGCGAGACAGCGCTGGCCCGCGCAGCCGAATACGGACTCGCTGATGATCTCGACGGCGCGATCCAGGTCGGCGTCCGGCATCACGATCATGTGATTCTTCGCGCCGCCCAGCGCCTGCACGCGCTTTCCATGCTCCGCGGCGGTCTTGTAGATGTAGCGCGCCACCGGGCTGGAGCCGACGAACGAGACGCCGACGACGTCGGGATGTCGCAGCAGGGCGTCTACGGCGTCCTTGCCGCCATGGACGACGTTCATGACGCCTTTCGGAATGCCCGTCTGGTGCAGCAGCTCGACGATCTTCAGCTGCGACAGCGGCACCTGTTCGCTTGGCTTGAGGACGAAGGTGTTGCCTGACGCGATGGCGTAGGGATAGAACCAGAGCGGCACCATCGCCGGGAAGTTGAACGGCGTGATCGCCGCGAACACTCCCAACGGCTGCCGGAAGTACTCGCAGTCGATGCCGGACGAGATGTCCTCGAGCGAATCGCCAAGCATGAGCGTCGGCATCCCGCACGCGTGCTCGACATTCTCGATCCCGCGGCGCAGCGAGCCGCGCGCTTCGTCTATGGTTTTGCCGTTCTCCTGAGTGACGATCCGCGCAATGTCGTCGAAGTTCTGCTCGAGAAGCGTTTTGAACTTGAAGAAGTAGCGCGCACGCTGGACGACGGGCGTTTCCCTCCACTTGGGAAAAGCCTCCCGCGCGGCACGCACCGCCTCGCTGACCTCGGTCGTGCCGCACATCGGCACCCTTCCGAGCGACTCACCCGTGGCGGGATTGGTGAGCTCGTGCCAGTTGGTAGGAGTCGGAGCTAACCACTCACCCCCGACAAAGTTGCGGACGGTCTGCATGTCCGAAACTGAGCCGCGGACCCAGGCTCGGCAAGCCCGCAGCCAACACGATCGTACGCGGAGAACTGCAGGCCGCGGAGAAGAGCGGAAATTGCCGGAAACGCCGCGGATACAGCATTCTTCCTTCCGCTGTAATCCGCGGCCAGTATTTCTCCGCGTGCATCCAACCTTTTTCGCGAGAATCGATGCCCGTTGTCGGTCAGAGCGTCAGACGAAAGGATGGAATCGGGAAGGCGACGGGACGCGTGCAGTACGCGGACGATCTCGTTTTTCCCGGCATGCTGTACGGGCGAACCATTCGGACCACGATTCCGTGCGGTCGCATTCAGGACGTCAAGTTTCAGTTGAGTCCGGGATTGACGATCTGCGATTTTCGCGACATTCCTGGGAAGAACGTCGTGTCGCTCATCGTGGACGACCAGCCGTGCCTCGTGGAGCGCGAGGTCAGACATGTCGCCGAACCAGTGCTGCTGCTCGCGCACGAGGATCGGGACGCGCTGCTCGCCGCAACGGTCGAGATCGAATACGAGGAAGTGACGCCGCTCTTCGACCCACTCAGATCCGAGCAGGTCCTGAAAGAGCTGTTGATCGAGAAAGGCAATCTCGAGAAAGGCTTCGCGAGCGCGGACGTCATCGTGGAAGGTGTCTATCGCACCGGGCACCAGGAGCACATCTACATCGAGACGAACGGCGTCGTCGCGGTCCCGGAGAAAAACGGGATCGCCGTCCATGGCTCCATCCAGTGCCCCTTCTATGTAGACCGCGCGCTGCGCGTCCTGCTCGGCCCGGGGCGTCACGTCCGAGTGGTGCAGGCGGAAACAGGCGGCGGATTCGGCGGCAAGGAAGAGTATCCGTCGATGCTCGCGTGTCACGCGACGCTCCTCGCCCTCAAGTCGGGCCGGCCGGTGAAGATCATCTACGACCGGGTGGAGGACATGCTCGCCACCACCAAGCGGCATCCTTCTCTCGTACGCCACAAGACCGGCGTCAAACGAGATGGCCGCATCACAGCGATGGACGTGGAGGTCGTGATCGACGGCGGCGCCTACGTCACGCTGAGTCCCGTCGTGCTCTCGCGCGGCGGCATCCACGCCGCGGGGCCATACCGCTGCGCCAACACGCGTATCCGGGGCCGCGCGATGTTCACGAATACGCCACCCAACGGCGCATTCCGCGGCTTCGGCGCGCCGCAGACGCAGTTCGCGATGGAAGTCCACATGGAGCGCATTGCCGAGACGCTGGGGCTCGATCCAGTCAAAGTGCGTGAAAGAAACGCGCTTCGTCCCGGCGACTTCACCGCCACCGGACAGAAGCTGCGCGAGGATTGCAGCGCGTTGACCGTGTTGAGGGAGGCGGTGAAGCGGTCCGGTTATCGCCGCAAGTCCAAGAAGTACAAGGGCACCAACAAGGGAATCGGGATCGCGCTGTTCTATCACGGATCCGGGTTCACCGGGAGCGGTGAGCTCAAGCTCGCGTCACGCGCCGCCGTCGAATGCACCGAGCGCGGCGTGCGGCTCCTCGTGTCGAGCACCGAGATCGGGCAGGGCACGCGAACCATGCATGCCCAAATCGTGGCCGACGCCATGGACATTCCGTACGAGCAGGTCGAGGTCGCGCCCGTGGACACAGCGGTTGTGCCGGACAGCGGTCCGACGGTCGCGTCGCGCACCTGCATGGTCGTCGGGAAGATCCTGCAGCGCGCATCGGAAGAGCTGAAGCAGAAGCTCGGCGGCATGCCGCCCGCGGAGTATTACAAACGCTACGGCCCGCTGCGCGTGGAGAAAGAGCACGTGCCGCCGGAATGGCTCAAATGGGACGAGGACCGGTACCGCGGCGACGCGTACGTGACCTTCGCGTGGGCGTGCGACGTGGCCGAAGTCGAGGTGGATCGCGACACCTTCGAGGTGCGGCCGCTGCGCATCACAGCCGTCCAGGACATCGGCCGGGCCATCCATCCCGCGCTGGCCACGGGCCAGATCGAAGGCGGAACGGGCCAGGGCGTCGGCTTCGCGCTGATCGAGCAAGTCGTGATGAAGAATGGGGCGATGGCGAACGCGCAGCTGACGAATTACACGATCCCGACGACACTTGATACACCTGACATGGACGTCGTGCTGCTCGAGAACCCGTTCCCGGAAGGGCCATTCGGTGCCAAGGGACTTGGCGAGCTTCCGATCGACGGCCCCGCGCCGGCGATCGTGAACGCGATTCGCTCGCTTGGCATCGACGTCCGAGAGGTGCCGGCTACGCCCGAAGTAGTCATGCTCGCGGCAAGCAATTCGCGACCCGCCGTCGAACGGCATGTGGACATGCTCACATACGGCGCGCCCGTGGCCGTTTTCCCGCCCACCGCGAGGGCGCCGGCATGAGACTCACGCTCAACGGCGCCGCCGTCGATGTCGAGGCGCACCCGATGAAGCGGTTGCTCGACGTGCTGCGCGAGGAGTGTGGGCTGACGGGGACAAAAGAGGGTTGTGGTGAAGGCGAATGCGGGGCCTGCACGGTTCTCATCGACGATCAGCCGGTCTGCGCTTGCCTCGTACCATGGGCCCATGTGGACGGACGCACCGTCACTTCTATAGAAGGGCTGGCCGACCAGCACCCGCTGCAGCAGGCGTTCATGGATGAGGTGGGTGCGCAGTGCGGCATCTGCACTCCCGGGATGATTCTCGCCGCCATCGCGCTCGGCCCCAATCCGTCGCTCACGAAGATCAAAGAGGGATTGGCCGGCAATCTGTGCCGGTGCACGGGCTACGAAGCGATTTATCGCGCGATTCAGTCTACTGCGCCTGTCATTCCGAGGAGCGCCGCCGATTGAAATGAGAACAGCCACTAACGCGCTCGAGCTTCGCCGGCCTCGCACGCTGAAAGAAGCGCTTGCGATGCTGCGCGACGAACCGACGCTCGTGCCGCTCGCCGGCTGCACCGATCTCTACGTCGCCGTCAACTTCGGGACGCTGACGGATTCCCGTTTCCTGGACCTGTGGCCGCTCGAGCCCTTGCGCCGCATCAGCGTCCGCGACGAGACGATGGTCATCGGCGCGCTCGCGACGTACACCGAGATCATCAAGTCGAGGCACGTCCGCAAGCGTCTTCCCATGTTGATCGACTCCGCGCGACAGATCGGCGGTCCGCAGATCCAGAATCGCGGTACCATCGGTGGCAACATCGCGAACGCGTCTCCGGCCGGCGATACGCTTCCGGTTCTCTCCGCGGCGGACGCCGTGGTCGTGCTCAAGAACGCCGCCGACGAGCGGCGCGTCGCCTTCAACGATTTCCATACGGGCTATCGCAAGTCGGTTCGGATGCCGGACGAGCTGATTGTCGCCGTCGAGATACCGACGCAGCACGGACGACAGTGGTTCCGTAAAGTCGGGACGCGCGCGGCGCAGGCCATTTCCAAGGTCGTCATGGCGGGCGTCCGCGGCGACCAGCCTCGCATTGCCATCGGATCGGTGGCGCCGACGATCGTGCGCGCGCGCCGGACCGAGGCAGCGCTGGCCGCCGGTGCGTCGATCGAGGACGCCGCGCGGATCCTCGGCGACGAGATTCATCCGATCGACGACGTCCGGTCCACGGCCGAGTATCGCCGCACAGTCACCGTGAATTTGCTACGACGCTTCTGGACTGACACCGCGTCCGCTTCGCCGTCGGTCTGACATGGTCTGGCACACGGCTCCCGGCGTCGTGCGAGGTGAGCGCATCGCGACCGCCAACGGCATTGTCCCGGCGGCATTGCACATCGCCGGCGGCCGAGTGATGCGCATCTCGCACATCGACGACATCGGTGGCGCGAGCCGGTCCGAGGTCCTCGACGCCGGAAATCTCGTCGTCATGCCCGGACTGGTGGACACCCACGTTCACATCAACGAGCCCGGGCGCACCGAGTGGGAAGGATTCGAGTCCGCGACGCGCGCCGCGGCGGCCGGCGGCATAACGACGCTGATCGATATGCCGCTCAACAGCGTCCCGGCGACGACGAAGGCGTCCGCGTTGGACAAGAAGCGCAAGAGCGCCGCGAAGCAGTGCCGCGTGGACGTCGGTTTCTTCGGCGGCGTCGTTCCCGGAAATACCGATGACCTTGCGGCGCTGTGGGCGGAAGGCGTTTTTGCGTTCAAGTGCTTTCTCGTTCCGTCCGGAGTGCCTGAGTTCCAGCACGTCACGACGGCCGATCTGCGCGGCGCGATGCCAACGCTGTCCCAGCTGCGTGCTCCGTTGCTGGTGCACGCCGAGCTGCCAGGACCCATCGAGGCCGTGACTCCGGATCTGCAGGGCCGCGACCCGCGGATGTACACGACGTATCTCGCCTCACGTCCGCCGGCGGCGGAGGTCCAGGCGGTGCAACTCATGCTGGATCTCGCTCGGCGACACAACGTCCGGTTGCACATCGTCCACGTGTCCGCGAGCGAGGTGCTTCCGCTGCTCAAGGAAGCGCGCGCGGATCGCGTGCCGGTAACCGCCGAGACCTGTCCGCACTATCTCACATTCGACGCCGAGGAGATCCCGACTGGCGCGACAGAATTCAAGTGCGCGCCCCCGATTCGCGGCAACGGGAACCGCGATCAGCTATGGCGCGCGCTTCAGGACGGGGTGCTCGATTTCGTCGTATCGGATCATTCGCCCTGTCCGCCGGCGCTCAAGCGCCGGGAAAGCGGCGATTTTTTGTCGGCGTGGGGAGGGATCGCGTCGCTCGAGCTCACCCTGCCGGTGATATGGGGCGAGATGAAGGCGCGCGGTCTTCCGTTTTCCCAGGTGCTTCGGTGGTTGTGCGAGGCGCCCGCCCGGCTCGTCGGACTGCACCGCATGAAAGGCCGGTTGGCGACCGGATATCAGGCGGACTTCGTGATCGTCGATCCAACGCAGACGTTCGAGTGCGCCGCCAAGGATCTGCATCAGAGGCATCCGATCACGCCGTACGCCGGGCGAACGCTGCACGGACGAGTGCACGCGACTTACCTCCGCGGCCAACTCGTTCACGCGGAAGGCGAGAATGTCGGCGGGCCCATGGGGCGACTGCTCAAGCGCGAAGGCGTGTCGTGAGGTCTTGCGATACACCGAGCGCCCTCTAAAGTCCGCTGCGCATGACCACGTTCACGGATCTCATCGATCTCGCCGCCGAGCGGTTGGGCGGCGCGGTGCTGCTCGCGAACGACGAGTTCTTTGCTCCAAAGGAAGCCTTGCTGCGAGCTGGCGCGCCGGAGTGGCGCGAGGGTGAGTACACAGACCGCGGCAAGTGGATGGACGGCTGGGAAACTCGGCGCCGGCGGACGCCGGGCCACGACTGGTGCATCGTGCGGCTTGGATTGCCGGGCGCGATCCACGGCGTCGTGGTGGATACGAGCTTTTTTCGCGGCAATTTTCCGGAGTCGTGTGGGATCGAGGCCACCACGGTGAAGGGCGTGCCGGCCCTCGAGGAGCTCGCCGACGAGACGCGAACGCGGTGGATGGGCATTCTGCCGAAGTCTTCCCTCAAAGGCGATACGAAGAACGAGTTCGAGATCAGCGGGGCTCCGACCGCGACGCACCTTCGCTTTTCGATCTATCCGGATGGCGGCGTCGCGCGCCTGCGCGTGCACGGAGAACCGACCTTCGATCCGACGCGCTTTCCCAAGGGGTCGGAACTGGATTTGGCCGCGATGGAGAATGGCGGGCTCGTCGTGTCGTGCAGCGACATGTTTTTTGGGCATCGCCACAATCTCATCCTGCCCGGCCGCTCGACGCACATGGGCGACGGCTGGGAGACGAAGCGGCGCCGCGGACCGGGGCACGACTGGACGATCGTCCGGCTCGCCGCGCGCGGCGTCATTCATCGCGTCGAGATCGATACCGATCATTTCAAGGGCAACGCGCCGGCGAGCGCGATGCTCGAGACGATGGATGCCGCTTCTTCGGCGCGGAGCGCGGACGAGCCTGCCGGCGAGTGGCGGGCGGCGCTCCCACAGAGCCCGCTGCAACCGCATACGCGCCATCGGTTCGATGGTCTCGGCGCGACGAAGCCTGCGACGCATGCACGCCTGTCGATTTTTCCCGATGGCGGCATTGCACGCTTGCGCCTCTTCGGAACCCTCGCTTGACGCTCGACGAGCTCAATGCTTTACCTCCGGCCTCCGCGCAACGAGAGCTGGAGCGATGTTGTGGCTCGACGCGCTGGGCGGCGGGAATGGGGGGACGTCGTCCGTTTCGTGGAACCGATCAGCTCCTCGCCGCCGCTGAGGAAACCTGGTGGTCCCTCGAAGGTGCCGACTGGCTGGAGGCGTTCTCACATCACCCCCGCATCGGCGAGCGCGCCGCCGGTTGGGCAAGGGATGAGCAGTCCGGCGTTCAGGGCGCGCCGGAGTCTGCGCTGAAAAGGCTCACCAGGCTGAACCGCGACTACGAGCGTAGATTCGGACATGTGTTCCTCATCGTCGCCACGGGCAAGACGGCGGACGAGATGCTCGCGGAGTTGGAGCGGCGCATCGGCAACGATCCCGCGACGGAGCTTCGGAACGCGGCCGCGGAACAGGCGAAGATCACGCGACTGCGACTGCAAAAGTTGCTTTCATCATCACTCGAATCGCCGAGGGCTCGATGATTACGACGCACATCCTCGATTTATCGAGCGGCAAGCCCGCGGCCGGCGTGCGTGTCGCGCTCGCCCGCGTCGAGGACGTACACCGGGTGCCGGTCGGTGCCGGAGTAACCGACGCCGATGGGCGGTTACGCGATCTCGTGCCGAAGGCGAGCAAAATGAACGCGGGCGTATTCGAGCTGACGTTCGAGACCGGGACGTACTTCAGGGCTCAGGGTGTGGAGCCGTTTCATCCCCGGATCACCGTTGTCGTCGAGATCACCGATCCGGCGCAGGACTACCACGTGCCGCTGCTCATCAGTCCATTCGGGTACACGACGTATCGTGGAAGATAGGTGATAGGTGATAGGTGATAGCACCTACCACCTACCACCTACCACCTACCACCTACCACCTACTTCATTCGCCCCCCCTCCGCGATCCACTTCGCCAGGATCGCGCGCTCTCGCTCGGTCAGCATTGTCTTGTTCGCGGGCGGCATCGTTCGAGTGACGATCGCCCGCTCGCGAATTCGCGCGACGAGCGCCTGGATTTGCTCCGGCGTATCGAACGCGACGCCGCCGGGCATCACTCCAAGCGAGACGTCGGACGGCGTCGCGGAATGGCAAGCGGTGCATCGACGGTCCAGCACGCGACGCGCCTCGACGAATGGAATGTTGCCCGGCAGTCCGGCCATGAGCGAGTCGAGCTCCGCGACATTTGCGCTCGTGCCCCCGGCATGAGGTCTCCTTTGGAAAGGCCGGACGCCGAGTTGCGCCGCCAACAGCAGCAGTGTCGCCGCGATCGTGCCCGCCAGCGCGACCTTCCATTTCGGGAACGTGAATCGAATGTTGAGCCAATGACGCACGGCCGCGCCGCTGGCGACCAACGTGAATAGCGCGAGGTCGCTTCGGTCGTGCGCGTAGAGCGAAGGAAAGTGACTGCTCAACATCAGCACGATGACCGGAAAGGTCAGATAGTTATTGTGGATCGATCGCGTCTTGGCGCGATCGGCGATCTCTTGCGACGGCTCACGCCCCGCCCGCAACGCGGCGACCAGCTCGCGCTGTGACGGCATGATCGTGAACGCCACGTTGCCCGCCATGAGCGTTCCCAACATCGCGCCCACGTGCACGTAGGCGGCTCGGCCGCTGAGCCGCGACAGCAGCAACTCGACGGCGACGACGAGCAGAATGACCGATATCGCGGCAGCGACTCCTGACTGGCGCCTTCCGATCGTCCGCCAGATCGCTTCATACAGCAACCATCCGCCGACTATCGTTCCGATCGCGAAGAGAGTGCCCGCGCTCGGCGAGATGTTCGCCACCGCGGGATCGACGATCAACGCTCGGCCGCCCAGGTAGTACACGACGACGAGCAGGGCCGCGCCGCTTAACCACGTCGTGTAAGCCTGCCACTTGAACCAGTGCAGCGGATCCGGCAGAGCGCGGGCGCCGGTACCGGCACGCTCGCCCTTGTTCTTCTCGACGAGGTAGAACCCGCCGCTGTGGATCAGCCAGATGTCGCCGTAGACGTCCCCGTCCGATCGCGGCCGGAGGTTGCGGTCGAGCCAATTGAAGAGGAGCGAGTTGCCGACCCACATGATGCCGGCGATGACGTGGATCCAGCGGGCAACGAGGTCGAGCAGCTCGATCGTCTGACCGCTCATGCGTTGTAGATCGGTCCGCCGCGTTTTCGGTACTGGTCGAGCACCACTCGAGCTTCATCGCGCAGCACGCCGCGGGCGATCTCGATGCCCCGCTCCTCGAGGTATGCGTACGACTGCGGAAACACGGGACCCTCCTCGAAGTCGAGGCGCGTCGCGTCCTCGCGGACGGCCCCGCACACGATGCGTCGCACTCCGCTCCACAGAGCGGCGCCCAGACACATCGCGCAGGGCTCACAGGACGTTACAAGCTCGTGCGCCGGCATTCCCGGAGCTGCGAGCGTGTAGGATCGCAGCCGCTGTTGCGCCATCATGAAGGCGAACATCTCGCCGTGAAGCGTGCTGTTGTTCAGTCGAACGACGCTGTTCATGCCGACACCGACGAGGCGGCCGCTTTCACGCTCGACGATGACAGCGCCGAACGGTCCGCCGGTGCCGCGCTCGACGTTCACGCGCGCAACCTGGATCGCGAGCCGCATCCGGTCTTCATCCGTGGGAAGTGGACGGTTCCAGTCGACGACCTCGGCGATCCAGTCGGGATATTCGATCGCGACTGTCGGAAGATTCATGGGTCTAAGGTCGCGGCGGCATGGTGGGCACGCAACGTGCGCCCGCGCACACAAATGGCCACTGTCCTCATCATCGCAGCCGATACCAGCATCGAAGCCCTCGTCGGCGAGCTCGTCACCTACGTGGGGCATCGCCCTGTGTACGATGCTACGGCGGGGGCGGCCGGCGAATCGATCCGGCGGATTCGCCCGGACGTGACGGTGGTGGACACGGCGCTGCCGCGGCCGGTCGTGGACTCGTGCCTCGGAGCGTCGGACGAAGTCGGCTCCGAGCCCGTACTCATGTCGAGCACGGACAGCGCGATGGAGCTCGAGCAGCAAGCGCGTTCGGCGCGGCGGTTGTACTTCGCGCTTCCCGTGGGCCCGAAACCGCTCGCCACCGTTCTCGACCGCGCCCTATCGAAGCGAGCGACGCCGACCCCCATCGCAATGCCCGAGCGTCGTCGCGCCTAGAGACCGCGAGCGGTCAGTCGGTCAACTGACGGAGTGCCTCCACCGCGCGCACCGCTTCGCCCGACGGCATCGCACCACGCGCCACGGCGTCCGCGAGTTGGTTGTCACGGTTGTACAAGTCGTTCCCGAACCAGAGCCCGCCGTCGCGCACATACGCCGTCATGTACGCGATGTAGACGGGAATCTTCTTCGGCAGCATGACGGTCCGGTTATCCGGGCCGTTCTGCATCGCTTGCTCGACGCGATTCGCGTCCCAGCCCAGCACCCACTGCGCGAGCTCGTTGGGCTTCTCGAGGCGAATGCACCCGTGACTGAACGCGCGGACATCCTTCTTGAAGAGGTTGTCGTTTGGCGTGTCGTGCAAATAGATGTTGAAGTCGTTCGGAAACATGAATTTCACGAGGCCGAGCGAGTTCTTCGGGCCAGGCACCTGGCGAATGCGCAGGTTTCCTTTTTCGGTGTACGTCTCGTAGCCAGCCGGCAGATTGCTGCCGTACACGGGAAAGAACTCCTTCGCCGCGATGCCGGGGGTGACGTTCCAGTACGGCCGGAAGACGACGAACTCCATCTTGTCGCTGAACACGGGTGTCGAACGGCCCTCGTATTCCGAGCCCACGATCACTTTCATCTCTATGGTCTTCTTCCCGTTCTCATAGCCTTCGAGGCGGAACGCCGGCACGTTCACGAAGACGTACTTGTCGCCCATCATTCGCGGGAGCCAGCGATAGCGCTCGAGGTTCGCCGCGATCTGCGCCAGGCGGAACGTCGCGGGGACATTCAGCGCATCGAGCGTCTCTTTCCCGAGCTGACTGTCCACGACGATCGCGTGGCGCGCCTGGAACTGAGCGAGGGCGGTGGCAAACGACTGGTCGAAGGCCGTCGCGCCCTCCGGCCCGTTGAAGCTGATGCCTTCCGTCCGCAGTCGGTTGCGCAGCGCCTGCAGCCGCGCCGGCGCCTCCGCATCGCCTTTCTTGAGCGATTTCCCAGCTGGAATCGCCGGCCAGCCGCCGGCCGAAGCGATTTTTCTGAGGTCTCCGAGCTTTTGGCGAAGCATCTCGTAATCGTAATCCTGTGGCCGCATTCGCTTGAACGCTTCGGCGAGGTCCTTGTCCCGGAGGGAGCGCACGAGAGCGCTGTCCACTTCGCCTTCCTGCGGCTCGATGTGCCAGCTGTGGCCGACGGATTTCGGATCGATTTGACCCGTGAGGTAGTCCTCCGCGAGCGAAGCGTACGCGATGGTGAGGAGCAGGTCGGCCTTCGCGAGCTGCGCCGCCGTCGGTTTGTCCGATCGGCGGACCGTGTCGAGGAGACTCGCGAGGTCGAATAGCGAGTACTGGTCGATGTTGATCCCGTCCGTCGTAGCGCTTACCAGCGCATCGACAAGCGCATCCGCGCGCTTCTTGATCAAGCCGTCGTCGTCAAGCCAGAGCGGCGCGTTCTGATAGCCTTTGTACAGTCCCCGTACATGGCCCCATTGTTCGTCGGTCGCGAAAGTGGGCTTCTTCGCCAATTCGCGCTGGATTTCAGAGCGAAGCGTCTCGATCGGGACGTCCTTTACTTCCTTGACGGCCCTCGGATTCCAGGAGCGGGTGACTTCGCCGGCAAAGGACTGGTCCCTGGAGCCATTACAGGCGCCCGCGAAAGCGAGCGCGACAACGACGGCGCTGAGTGTGCGGCATTGTACCATCATGACAGACACATGGGCGAAATGTGGGCCAAATTGGCCCGGTCTGTGCTTTAGGCGGGGTCGGCAGGAGCAGTTGGGTCAAGTCATCCTCAACCGATCAGCCTCGAATAACCCATGTTCGCATCGAATAGTGATCTTCTGGATCGCGGCCCAGCCGGCCCGCGTCGCAAGAGCCAGGATCGCCGGACTCGGGGGCGTCTGCGCGATCTCTGCGATGAAGTCCTCGCCTCCTACCGGGTCGCCCAAGGGCAGGATCTCGTCACGCCGGAAGACCGCGAGACAGCCGAGCATCTGCTCAGGTCGCTCACTCCCCGGGTTGCGCGCTGAAATTGAAAAGCCCCCCAAACCGAGCACGCTCGGCCTGGGGGGCCTCTCAACGCTGGCGGGATCTCAATCATTCGGTTTGACGCCACGTCGTGCCTGGCCCGACTGACTTCCCTTACTCAAGCCACACGGTTACGGCCCGAGCGCTCCGTTCAGTTTTTTATCTCGAGTGGAGCTACTAGCAGCGACCAGCGACTTCGCTGCCGTCCCATCGGGGTCAAACTCCCGATGAGAGATCGCTCGATGAATCGCTCTCGCGTTCTCATCGTGCGATCACGTTCCGATCAATTCCGTGAGATCGGATCGCGCGATGATAATGTCACCATGCGCAACCGCACGCAATACAGAAAAGAAACCGAATTCTTCGAGCTGAACGACGGTTAGTTTTTTTCGCGCGTCGCGTCCGCGCGTCCCGATGTCGTGATGCTGTTGCCGCGCGCGGTCACACGCGACGAATCGATGGTGCGCGAACGGACGCGCTGCGTGATTGGTGTCGCCTGCGTTCGATGCGTCGCGCCGTGTGTGGCAAAGCAAATGCTGTTGTCCACATTCGACGCGAACTGGGAGACGAAGGTGCTGCGGCGATTTCGCGATCGAGCGGAGGCGGGCCAGATCCCGAGGTCGCCCGCGCGTTCGACCTCACGTCGGCGGCAACGACGAGATGGTCATCGAACTGAACAAGCAGGCGATGCGCGAGATGCGCGCGCCTGTGAAGCTCGAGATCGTGCCAGGCGCAACGCATCTCTTCGAGGAGCCTGGCGCGCTCCAGCAGGCGGCGCAGCTGGCCCGAGACTGGTTCTTACGATATCTGGCGAGCACGCCTCTTGATACACGCACGAGCCGCTGAACCTTGATGTCATCCCGAGCAAACGCGAGGGATCTGCAGGTGACCCAACTCGGAGAACACATGGCAGCGAAGAAGCGAGGCGGCCGAAAGTACGGGAAGGCGGCGAGTAAGACAGTCGAGAGCGCGATGCGACGCCGCAAACGCGGCACGCTCCGGAGCGGCCCGGGGGGAAAGGGCGGCAAGGTGAAGAGCCGCAAACAGGCGATCGCGATCGGGCTGTCCGAAGCGCGAAAGAAGGGCGCCAAGGTTCCACGTAAGCGCAGTCGGTAGCTACACGACGGCAGGTCTGCGTTCCATTGCCCCAATTGCGATGTAGCAGCCGACCGAGGCAGCCAGCGACAGAAGAAACGGGGTGTCAAATCCGGAGATGCTCGCGACGAGGTACGTCGCCATGCCCGCCGCGAGCGTCGCGATCGCCGCGCGCGGACCGCCCCAGTTCGTGAATAGCCCGAAGCACACGGTCACGAGCGTCCCGGCGCTTCCCAATGCCGACGCCTGTTCGACGAGCGCGAACACGCCTCTCGCGTGCACGGCGAGGAAGTAGGCCACGATGCCGAACGCGATCACGCCCGCCCGCGCCACACGAACCTTCTGCCGCTCGTCGGCGATGCGGGCCAAGGGTACGATCAAGTTGTGCGACAGGATCGCCGACGACACGAGCAAGGTGCTGTCTACGGTTGACAGAATCGCGGAGATCAGCGCACCGGCGAAGATCACGTACAGTCCCATCGGCAGCAGCTCGCGCGCAATGTACGGCAGCAACTGCTCCTCATCCGCGAGTGAGGGAACGAGTTGCGGTCCCAACAGCCCTATGAGCAGAGGGATGACGCCGACCATGACATACATCGCCGCGGCGGTATACGAGGACCTTCGCGCCACAGTGACGGACCGGGCGGCGAGAATGCGGCTCACAAGCTCCGTCGCGATCACCGAGCCGCCCACGGGAATCGCCCATCGCTCGATGAGAGTCAGCGCGCTTTCGCCAGAGGGGAGCGCGTGGACGCGCGATGGTTCGGCGAGCGCGCGTCCGATCGCGTCAGCCCCACCCACGTGCGGCAGCACCGCGATGGCCAGGACGACTAATCCGATCGCGAGCAGCCCGCCCTGGATCACGTCCGTGATGGCGTCGGCGAGCATGCCGCCGAACGCGGTGTACAGAATCGTGAATCCGGCCGCGACGCCGATTGCCAGCTCGCCGCTCATCCCGTTGGATGAAATGACGATGACATGGCCGAACGCGCGGATCTGAGCCGCCGCCCAGAGCACAGAGCTCGGAATCAAGATCACCGCGGCGACGCGCTCGGCGCCCACCGAATACCGCTCCCGGTATAGATCCGCGAGGGTGGTCAGCTTCCGCCGCCAGAGCGGCCCAGCGAAGATGAGCCCCATCAACACCAGACAGAGCCCGTATCCGAACGGCTCGGCGGATCCGAGTGAGACGCCGTCGCGGTAGGCGCGGCCGGCGGAACCCACAACCGTCTCTGCCCCAAACCAGGTGGCAAAGATCGAGAAAGTGGTGAGCGTGTAGCCGAGGCTGCGCCCCGCGAGAATGTAGTCCGACTCGGTCCGGATTCGGCGCGAGACCCACACGCCGATGCCGAACTGCAGCAGCATGTACACAAAGATTGCTGCGAGCGGGGACATACTTCAGGGAACAGGGAAAAGGGAAGGGGGAATGGGGCAACTACAACGGCGGGAACGGGAACGGGAATGGGAACAGGGAATCGTCTACTGTTCCCTTGCAGTTCGCAACGCGTCCCCTTTCCCTTTCCCCTTCCCTTTCCCGCCGTTGTAGTTGCCCTCTTCCCTCTTCCCTATTCCCCGTTCCCTATCAGTTAGGCTCGTACGAGTTTTTTGTAAGCGATCCGATGCGGCTGGTCGGCGTCGATGCCTTTTCTGCGCTTCAGGTCCTCTTTGTACGATTGGTAGTTCCCCTCGTGCCACACGATTTCGCTGTTTCCCTCGAAGGCGAGAATGTGCGTAGCTATGCGATCGAGGAACCAGCGATCGTGTGAGATAACCACGACGCAACCCGCGAAATCCACGATGGCATCTTCCAACGCGCGCAGCGTGTCCACGTCCAGGTCATTCGTCGGCTCGTCGAGCAGCAACACGTTGCCGCCGCTCATGAGCGTCTTGGCGAGATGCAGCCGGTTGCGCTCGCCCCCGGACAGGTCGCCGACCTTTTTCTGCTGATCCTGCCCCTTGAAGTTGAAGCTGGACAAATACGCGCGCGAGTTGATCTCCTTCCGTCCCACCATGATCTGCTCGACGCCGCCGGAGATCTCCTGCCACGCCGACTTCTTCGGATCGAGCAGCTCGCGGGACTGATCCACGTACGCCAACTGCACGGTGTCACCCACCTTCAGGGAGCCCCCATCGGGCTTTTCCTTGTTGGTGATCATCCGAAAGAGCGTAGTCTTTCCCGCCCCGTTGGGGCCGATGATTCCGACGATACCGCCGCGCGGGAGGGCGAACGACAGTCCGTCGATCAACAGGAGGTCGCCATACCCTTTCCTGAGATCGTCGGCGATCACGACGTCATTTCCGAGTCGTGGCGGTGGCGGAATCTGAATCTCGTTCTGCGCGATGCGCTCGAACTGGTTCTCGCTCGCCAGCTCCTCGTACTTCTGGATGCGCGCCTTGTTCTTGGCCTGCCGCGCGCGCGCCGACATCCGCACCCATTCCAGCTCGTGCTGCAAGGTGCGCTGGCGCGCCGACTCGGTCTTCTCCTCGATGGCGAGCCGCGTCTTCTTCTGCTCGAGCCAGGCCGTGTAGTTCCCCTCGTAGGGAATGCCGCGGCCACGGTCGAGCTCGAGAATCCAGCCCGCCACGTTGTCCAGGAAATACCGGTCGTGCGTGACGGCGACGACGCAGCCTTTGAAGTCCGCGAGGTACCGCTCGAGCCAGGCCACGCTCTCCGCGTCGAGATGGTTCGTGGGTTCGTCGAGCAGGAGCATATCGGGCTCCTCGAGCAGGATGCGGCACAGGGCGACGCGGCGCTTCTCGCCGCCCGACAGATTGCCGACGCCGGCGTCGCCGGGAGGCAGGCGCAGGGCATCCATCGCGATCTCGATCTTGTTGTCGAGGTTCCAGAGATCGTGGGCGTCGATCTGCTCCTGCACCTTGGCTTGCTCGTCGAGCAGCTTCTGCATCGCGTTGTCGTCCAGGGGCTCGGCGAACTTCTCCGAGATCGTGGTGAAGCGATCGAGGAGCTTGCGTTGCGACGCGACCGCGAGCTCGACGTTGCCCCGCACGTCCAACGCATCGTCGAGCTTGGGCTCTTGCGGGAGGAATCCGATTCGCGTCCCCTTCGCGGCCCAGGCTTCGCCCTGAAAGTCGTGGTCGACGCCCGCCATGATGCGCAGGAGCGACGACTTGCCGGCGCCATTGGCGCCCAGGACGCCGATCTTGGCGTCAGGATAGAAGCTGAGCCAGATGTCGTCGAGGATGATGCGCTGCGGAGGGACGACCCTCCGCAGCCCCTTCATTACGTAAATAAATGGGACTGCCATTTTGGTAAACCGAGGTCTCAGGCAACAGAGAACTCAGGGCCGCCGAGTTTTCTGTGAGCGGGTGTAGAGCGCTCAGATAGGTGTAACGGGTATAGGGAGAAACTAAAGGTGCCGTCAAATGCGCCGCACCTTTCGTATCGCTGCTGAGCTCTACACCTATCTCGACCACTCGAACCTGACAACAGAGAACTTGGAGGCCCTGTTGGGTCTGAGTTCTGAGAACTCGCCTTTAATGACCGTGGCCCCAGACCGTACCAGGGTCTTCCCCGAGAAAGACGTTGGCGTGGATCATCCATCCCATCGGGCTCGCGAGGAACCGGCCGCCGACCTCCCGGCATGCTTTGCGACTAGCGATCGATGACTCGGGGCCGAAAACGGGCTGACCGTCGCGACGCTCGAGCCAGCGCTCCTGCTTCCCCAGCGGTGGCACGCACCAGTTGACGTGCTTGTGCCAGCGCGCGATCGACAGCGGAACGCGCTCGTCAAGCTTGTCGGTACCCATTCGCTTCGGCGCCGTGTACATCGCGCCGATCAGCTCCAGCTTCCCGTTCGCGCCCGGCCGGTACAGCAGCGACGTCGGTTTGTCCGGATCGAACCGGAAGGCCTCGAGGAACGCGTGCTGGTAATTGGTGAAGTGGAAGACGCGCTGCTGCTTCAGCTTCGGCGCGAACATCTTGTAGCCGTCCGCGACCGCTGCCGCCGTGTCGGCGTACTTCGCCAACGCCGCGCGCAACTGGGACGCGACCGCTTTCGCCCGCACGCTGTCCTCTCGCGTCACCTTCCGCGTGGGCGACAGCAGCATGTGCTTCATCGCCGCATCGGACATCGGTCCGTTCATCGCGGCGTCTGCGGCACCGATCATCGTCGATGAGTCCGGGTTTTGACCGTGGCCCCGTGACCGTGTTGCGCCGCCGCCGTGGAGGCGAGGACCGGAGCCAGCAAAAGCGCGGCGAATGTGGCAGTTTTCATCTGTGACTCCCGATTTCTCCAACCCAGCGGTCGCGATCCCCGTCCTGTTCGCCGGCGGGGTCCTGACGAGTCTTAACCCGTGCATCTACCCGATGATCCCGATCACGGCCGCAATCGTTGGAGGACAGGAAGTTGGAAGTGTTAAGAATGGGCCGCCAAAGCGGTTGCGTCCCGTGTTGCTGACGCTCACGTACGTGCTGGGGCTCGCTTCGCTGTACTCGGTGCTGGGCGTCATCGCCGGCATGACGGGAACGCTCTTCGGCACCGTGAGTACAAATCCATGGCTGTACTTCGCTATGGCGAACCTGTTGATCTTGAGCGCGCTCGCCATGCTTGAGGTGTTTCCCGTGCCGATACCGCGTTGGGCAATCGAGCGCGCGTCGCGCGCGGGAACCGCGGGTCGCTACTCGGGCGCTTTTGTCATGGGCGCGGTCTCCGGCTTGGTTGCCGCGCCATGCGGCGCGCCGATCATGGCCGCCGTGCTCACGTGGGTGACGACGACGCAGAGCGGCTTTCTTGGCTTCGTGTACTTGTTCAGCTTTTCCATCGGGATGTGCGCCCTGCTCGTGGTCGTGGGAGTTTCGTCCGGTACGCTCGCGCGCCTTCCGCGTTCCGGCATGTGGATGTCGTGGGTGAAGCGCGGTTTTGGATTCGTCATGCTCGGCGTCGCCGAGTATTACCTGATCAAGATGGGACAGTTGTTGATATGACTGACTGCAGATTCCTCACTTCGTTCGGAATGACAGCCGGGTACAGATTCCTCGCTGCGCTCGGAATGACGTTGGCCGCGGCGTTCGCCGCTCCACTCTCCGCGCAGGAGATCGGGCTGGAGCTCGGTACCGTGGGGCCAGGAGCAAAAGTCGAGACGCTCGACCGCCAGCCCGCGGACCTCGCGCAGTATGTCGGCAAGCAGCCGGTCCTGATGGAGTTCTGGGCGACGTGGTGCGGCAACTGTCACGAGCTCGAGCCGACGATGAAGGCGATGCACAAAAAGTACGGCTCGCGCGTGGCGTTCCTCGGCGTCGCGGTCTCAGTGAACCAGTCGTCGGAGCGCGTGAAGGCGTACGTCGCGAAGAACCACCTCCCCTGGATTCAGTTTTTCGACCGGAAGGGCGAAGCGACGGGGGCCTACGACGTTCCGGCCACGTCGTACGTCGTCGTGCTCGACAAGGCCGGCAAGGTCGTGTACACCGGCGTCGGCGGTAAGCAGGATCTGGAATCCGCCATTCGCAAGGCGCTCGGTGAGTAGACGCTCGGAGCGACTGGCGGTCTTGGCACGGTGACGTTGGTCCGACGGCGCGCGGATTGGCTGCTTCTGCTGATCGCGGCGAGTTGTGCGGCGCTCGCGTACGTCTTCGGGCAGGTTGGTTCCGGGGTCCTCGAGGGCGAGATGGCGGGCGTCGACCGTGCCATCCGACAATTCGTGATGGCGCACCGATCTCCGGCTGCACTGGCGTTCTTCAACGCGGTGACCCTGCTGGGGTCGAAGCACGTGCTCGTTGTCGGGGCGATGGTCGCCGGCTGGTTCGTGTCGGGACGCAGCAAGGTGTTCGTCGCCTTGCTTGCGCTCTGCGCGATCGTTTCGTCCGAGTTCGTCGACTTCCTCAAGCTGGAGTTTCGCGTGGTTCGGCCGCTCGGCGGAATGATCTCGCGGGAAAGCTCCAGCTTTCCCAGCGGCCACGTTTCGGGAACAGCGGCGCTCGCGACGATGCTGAGTTATGCCGCCGTCCGACGACGATTCGCGGCGGTTCTCGTGATCGCTGTCAGCGCCCTAACCACGGTCTTCATGGCCATGAGTCGGGTGTACTTGGACGTTCACTGGACGAGTGATGTGCTCGGCGGCGCTCTCGTCGGATTGATCCTCGGGCTCGCGTTCAGCGCGGTGTACGAATGGCTGGATCGTCGAAGAATGACCGTCAGCGCTGTGGCGCATCCCCCGAGTGATCAATCGCGGACGAGCCCGGAGTCGACCCGGCAATGAACTTGCGAAAACTGACGTCCGTGAAGCGTACGGATGTGCGATTTATGGCGATTGGCGTCGTGGCATGCGGCATTGTTTCCGCGGACGCGCCGCTCTCGGATCGCGACAGTGTTCAGGCCTTGGCCAGCATCGGTGACAGCACCGCCGTGGTGCTCGCCGCCGGCGACATCGCGGCCTGTACGCGTGGCTCGTGGCTGACCGCTCGACTTCTCGACAAGCAGGGCGGCGACATTCTCATTGCCGGCGACGCGGCCTACATCACGCCTACGGATCCGAATCCGTACCGCACCTGCTTCGACACGACGTGGGGACGCCACAAAACACGAATACACCCGGTGCCGGGGAATCACGATCAGGATCCCAACGGGATGCGGCGGTACTTCGAGTACTTCGGCGCGTCAGCGGGGCCACAGCCGGGAGGGTATTACAGTTTCGATGTCGGCGATTGGCACGTGCTTGCGCTCAACAGCACGATCGCCATGGACTCGAGCTCGGCGCAGGGGAAATGGGTGGCGGCCGACCTCGCCGCGAACCCGAGGCAATGCACGCTGGTCTTCATGCATCACCCGCGATTCAGCTCCGGGCCGCACGAGAAGAGCCCCGCGGTCATCGCCGTGTTCCCCGTCCTGGACGCGGCGGGTGTCCACGTTGCGATCGCCGCACACGATCACATCTACGAGCGGTTTGCGCCCATGCGCGCCAACGGCGTTCGTGACGATCGTCGCGGCATCCGGCAATTCGTCGTCGGGACCGGCGGCAACACGCTGTACGGCATCAGGAACGTTCAGCCGAACAGTCAAATCAGACAGAATTCACACGTCGGCATCCTCAAGCTGACGCTGCACCAGCGCGGCTACGTGTGGGAGTTCTTGTCCGGCGCCCCCTCGTCTTTCCGCGACCGAGGCACGGGTACCTGCCATTAGCCGGTGAGTTGAAGCTCGATCAGCTTCTTCGAGTCGACGATGCTCACCGTGCGATGCGCGGAGATGCGGTCGATGGTGACGGGCTCCGGTACGCGTAACGCGAGCAGCGCCTTCGCATCCCGAGGCGACAGCTCGCGAAAGAAGCTCAATGTCACGTGCGGCGTGAAGGTGAAGCGAGGCTGCTCGTAGGTCAGTCCGCTGCGCTTGATGCGCTCGTGGAGTGCGCGAACGGGACCATTGGGATCCAGCGGGAGCACGACGACGTTCGTCTGCATGAAACGGATCGGCGGCAGAAAGGAGAGCGCCAGGGGCGCCGTCTCGCGCGCGATGGGCTCGAGCGCGGCTCGCAGCTCCCCGATCGTGGTTCTCGTGGAGATCGGCCCCATCCCCGATGATCCGGTCAGCGTGAGATGCGGCGAGGCGCCCGCGGCGAGCTTGGGATCGAAGCGACGTTGGATCTCCAGGATGCGCTCGCGCATCTCGCCCTGGAGCTCCGAAAGAATGATGATCCCGGATTTCAAGCGGGCGTCATTCCGAGGAGCGAAAGCGACGAGGAAGTAGTACGCTCGACTGCAGATCCCTCGCTCGCGGGATGACAGGGCGAAAGTGCAGGCGAAGCAGCGCGCCGCCGTCCGGAGATGGACCCACAGTCGCTCCGAGGAAGATGCGGTCGATCGTGTTGCCGGGGTGCATGTGATGCCACGTGACGACCTTGAGCCCGGCGAACGTGCCGATCGCGGCGCCGGTGATCACGTCGCTCGCCCAGTGCTTGTTGTCATACATACGCGACCAGCCCACCGCAGCCGCGCCGCCATACATCATGGGCCCGATGACGAACACGGATTTCGGCCACCAGCGCTTGGTCTCCGACGTCACCGCGGACGCAGCGGCAAACGCGGCGATGGCGTGCCCGCTGGGGAATGAGCGGAAGTCAGAACCGCCGCGGAATCCTCGAAACGACCGGTAGTTGTGCGGATCGTCCACGTTCACGTAGGGTCGCGCGCGTCCAACGATGCCCTTGAGCAGCGACCCGAGCTGCGATCCAATGAGCAGCGCTTCCGTTCCATGAAGCCCGAGGTCCGCCGCCTTGTGTTTTTTCGCGATGCGCCCGAACGCGTACAGGCCGGCCCCGATGATGACCGCTCCGGGATCGGTCACCGTTTCGACGAAGGTTGCCGTGCGACGCATCGCCCTGTTCTCCTGCACGGTGGCATCCTGCAGGCGTTGCGCGAGCCGCGTGTCGAGCGGCGCGATCGCGACCGTCGCGATGGCGAATGCCTCCAGGATCGCTACGTCCCGCCATGTGAAGAACGGCTGGCGCTTGATGCTGTCGGCTTGTGCCAGAAGCGGGGAGACGTGCGCGTCCGCCATCGCGAGCACGACGACCGACAAGCAGAGAGTTTTTATCGAGCTCATCAGCGACCGACCGCGCGCGTTCGCATGGTAACCTCGTGGGAGTCCTCGAGATCACTCAAAAAGCGCTCCGCCGCTTCAGTCCCCGTTGCCGGATCCTCGACCAGCGCGTCGAGCTCGAAGTTGATCGCGACGCCCAACACGTTGAAATCGGTGGAGCCCACGCGCACCCAACGCCCATCCACGACGCTCGTCTTGGCGTGCATCATTTCACCCTTCCATTCCCAGACGCGGACGCCATTCGTGAGCAGGCGCCGGTAGTACCGTCGCGACAGGAGCGATACCCACGGGTGATCGTTGCGACTCGGCACCAGGATGCGGACGTCGACGCCGTCACGCGCCGCGCCGGTGAGCGCTTCAACCTCACTCCACGAAGGCGTGAAATACGCGCTCGCGATCCAGATCGACCGTTCAGCCGCGATGGCCTGCATCTGGAGCGCGCGCGCGACGCGCAGCCGAAACGGTTCGCCCTCGATGATGCCGACGAGCGCCGGCGCGTGGGTTGCCGAGTCCAGATGCGCGCCCGATGGACGCTTCTTGAGGAATCGGTGCGAGCCGCGGCGCTCGTTGCGTGAGACCCGGCGCCACATGTTCTCGAACGATTGCATCATGTCCAGGGCCGCCGGCCCCTCGATGCGAATCGCGGCGTCGCGCCAACGTGACCGACGCTGACGGGCGACGCCCTGCAGCCATTCCCTGCCGATACCGACGCCCCCCGTCACGCCCATGGCGTCGTCCACGACGAGCAGCTTGCGATGATCGCGCGGCAAGACGCCAAGCCACGGTCGCATGCCAGGCGGATTGAAGACGCGAACGTCGGCGCCATGCTTGCGCATGCCGCCGAGAAACTTCGACGACGTGCCCCGCGCGCCGACCCAGTCCGTCAGCACCCGGGCTGTGACGCCACGCTTGGCGGCGTGCACCAACGCATCCGCAAATCGTTCGCCCACTTCGTCCGAGCGCAGGATGTAGCTCTCGAGGGCGACCGAATGCTTCGCGTGGTGAATCAGCTCGAGCATCTCGTCGAACGTCTCGGGGCCATCGTGCAGCAGCCGCACGCGGTTTCCACTGGAGACGTCGGCCGCGGCGACGCGCCACAGGCCGCGCGCGAACGAGGGACCGCGCGTGGCAGGCGCGGGGACTGGGGGAGGTGACGCGATGGAGCGGGGTTTCGGTTGTGAACTCACGCCTATCGGTTATTCAGGTATTGTGCCGAGCTGAAGTTAAGTGCCGCGCGTGCGCGCGGAGAATTGCCGGCGCTACGCGCCGGATTGATTGCCGTTTCTAGAAGCTACAACCAATCCGC